>CADAFW010000005.1:22228-30425 GCA_902787295.1 uncultured Bacteroidia bacterium | reverse complement strand
CCCGTCTGTTCGCCGACGTTTCGTTCCTGAAGTATTTCAACTTCCACGTGAACTTCAACATGGACGAGACCAACTGGCAGCGTACCATGTACTGGAACCACATCGCAGGACGTGGAACCCCTAACGGCGGTCTCGGTCTCAAGACATACAACCGCCGCATCATCAACACCCAGCAGCTCCTCACCTTCAACAAGGACTTCGGCCGTCATCACTTCGACGCTATGGTCGGTCACGAGTACGAGGATCTCTATAGGAAGGACCTTAACTTCGGTTCCTCATACGAGCTCATCGCAGGTTATCCGATCGCCGGAAACTTCGTAGGCCGCTACGTGAACCAGGGCGGTGAGTCAGCCGCTTCTCCGGGCTTCTTCGACTACATCTACAGGACCGAGTCCTACCTGAGCCGTCTGAACTACAACTTCGCCGAGAGGTACTATCTCTCCGCTTCCCTCAGGCGCGACGCGGCTTCCAAGTTCACCGCCGAGAACCGCTGGGGTTCCTTCTGGTCCGTCGGTGCAGGCTGGCGCTTCTCCGAGGAGCCTTTCCTCGAGGATGCAAAGGCATGGCTGGACAACGCGAAACTCCGTGCAAGCTACGGTGTGACAGGTAACTCCAACGGCCTTACCAGCTACTACCTCAACCACTACTGGTACTACGACGTGGGCACCTGGAAGGAGAGCACCGACGGAACCGGCGTGCCTTCCACGACCGCCATCAAGGACAACGGCCTCGTCGCTACCGACCTTACATGGGAGAACATCCATCAGCTGGACCTCGGTGTTGACTTCAGCGTCCTGAACAGCCGCATCACCGGTGCCATCGACTACTACAACCACCTCACGGTGAACTCACTGTTCAACCAGAGCGTTTCTCCTCTCGCAAGCAACGGCTACACGACCCTCCAGAAGAATGCAGCCCAGCTCCGCAACAAGGGCTTCGAGATCGAACTCGACGCCGATATCGTCCGTACCAGGGACTTCACCTTCAACATCGGCATCAACGGTACCCACTACCGCACCATCCTCGAGCACGTTCCTGCTGACCAGATCCCCAACTGGGACGAGACCATGGAGATGCCCAAGGGCACCTGGAGCGTATCCACCGAGGATATGGCACAGGCAGGTACCGCAGGCCACGCCGGCCGAGGCATCATCTACCTCCGCGGCGAGGGCAGGGACCTCTTCAACCTCTACATGCCCAAGTACGCGGGCGTGGATCCCACTTCCGGACTCCCGCTCTACTGGCACCGCGTTTCCTACTATGACGTGAACATCAACGAGACCACCGGAGGCTATGATCACGGCGGACGCTACACCGGCTACAAGATCGGCACCAACGTGAAGACCAATGTCCCCGCCGACGCATCCTACTATGAGGTAGGTTCCGCAACTCCCGACTGGATCGGTGGTCTCACCATGAACCTCCGCTGGAAGAACTTCGACCTTTCCGTCGTTTCCGCATACCAGTTCGGCGGCAAGATCTTCTCCATGGAGTACTCGCAGCACCTCTTCCGCAGTTCCACCTTCGGCGGCAGCGGAATCCCTATCTCCAAGGATGTCATCGGCAACACCTTTACCAAGGACAATGCCGGCGCATACTTCCCGATGCAGTGGTTCCCGTCTTCCGGCGCAAGCTCCTACTACCTCGACGGATGTCTGCTTCCCGGTTCGCACAACTATACCGACATGAGCCTCTTCGACGCAAGCTACTTCCGTCTCAAGAACATCACGCTCGGCTATACCCTTCCGAAGGCTCTTCTCAGGAAGATCAACATGAGCTCGATGCGTGTCTTCGCTTCCGCGGACAACGTGCTTATCTTCTCTACCCAGAAGGGTGTTGATCCTACGTTCTCAACCATCGGCGGCAAGGAGGTCGATACCTATGTATATCCGCAGATGCGTGCCTTCACCTTCGGCGTGAACCTTGACTTTTAATTATAAAGGATCGAAGAAATGAAAAAGATATTCAATAGTTTCGCCGTCCTCTCCATCCTCGCGATCGGTTTCGCTTCCTGCGAGAAGCGCCTGGATGTAAGCAATCCGAACTATTTCACGGATGACCAGATGGCCGCGTACATGGCCAGCAGCCCCGAGGCCGAGCAGCAGGTGCTCAAGGGTCTCGTGGGTAATCTTCCCGGGTACATCAACTACTACAACGCCGATATGAACGGCGGATACTCCAACAGCTACGCGTACGAGTCCAACTTCGAACTCCGCCGCTTCATGCAGTCCGGAGACGTGGTGGAAGGTGACGAACTGAACCAGGGTACCTACACCACCTGGTACCAGAACCTCTCCAGCAACACTTACTGGAGGACCAACGACGATATCCAGAACTACGGATACTATCTCGGTCCCGTCCACAAGCTGCACCCTGCACAGAAGGCCCTCGACTTCCTCACCGAGGACAAGGTCGAACAGTATCCTTCCATGGCAGCCAGCCGTGCGCAGGCCCTCACCCTCAAGGCTCTCTGCTACATGCTTCTGATGGAGCGCTACACCGACCTTTCCGACGTGACATCCACCACCAAGCAGGGCTGGCCCATTTATGACAAGTTCGACTACAACGCCGCCAAGGAGCCCCTTTCCGTGAAGGAGACGTGGGACTATGTGAACAAGACCTTCAAGGAGGCCGTCGACCTCTTCCACAAGTCCACCCTCGGCACCGAGGGCTACACCATCGGCAAGGAAGTCGACCAGATCTACGATATCGACTGTGCAGTGGCACAGTACTACCGTTGCCGCGCCGCCCTCGACAGCAAGGACTGGGCGACCGTCATCGAGGCGGGTGAAGAACTCCTGAGCCACTTCCCGAACTTCATCGCCGCCGCCGACTACGGAATGGACACCGATCTCCTGCCTGCAGTGAACGAGCGCAAGAACATTTCCGATGAAACCCCTGCCGGCACGGCTTGGGGCGGCACCACCTTCAATGCCGCAAGGAACGCGTTCTTCAACCTCGAGAAGAACCCCGAGGCAATCTTCGGCGGAGCCCGCGGATCATCCAACATCTTCTGGTCCAACGCCGGCTTCAACCCCCTGAAGCGCGGTCCTTCCGGATACTACCAGATCGACAAGGGTATCTACAACCAGATGTCCGACAACGACTGCCGCAAGAAGTGCATCCTCCCCGAGGCATTCGAGGGACTCCACATCTATTCCAACAACGGCACCGACACCACCTGGTTCTCATACACCGTTCCCGCCCTCACTTCTTTCAAGTGGGCAGCCAGCGAGGCTATCGGCTATGCAAACCATACCAATGACGCCACCACCTCCGACAACATCTACCTCCGCTCTTCAGCAGTCCTGCTGATGGTCGCCGAGGCATATGCACAGGACGGCAAGGACGCCCAGGCCAAGGCTCTCCTCGACAAGCTCCTCGCCGCACGTACTGTAAGCGGAGCTCCCACCATGACCTGCGACAACACCATGGCCGGCAAGACCGCCCTCGATATGGTCAAGCTGCAGTGGAGGATCGAGATGTGGGGAGAAGGCGACTGGGCATTCTTCAACCAGAAGCGCTGGGGCGTTCAGAACCAGCGTGGCTCCAACCACTGGAGCACTACCCAGATTCCCGATCAGGGCTGGATCTGGGAAATCCCCCAGAAGGAGCGCCAGGGTAATCCTTATTGGAAATAATCCTCATGTTTTCAACAAATAAACAGATTCAAATGAAAAAATCATTCATTCTGCTCACCTGCGTCCTCGCGTTCTTCGCTTCCTGCAACAAGGGAGAGGTCGTGACGGAGGCCGTAGATGAGAATGCGAACGTCCAGGCATTGACCATCGATGCCACGTTGACTCCCGCCACCGGAGAAGGCATGAGGGCTTCCTTCGCCGCGGACGACATACTCCGCGTGAAGTTCCTCAACTCCGCCGGCGACCAGGTCGGAAGGGTCCAGGTCCTCCGCGGTACGGACATTTCCGGTGCTTCAGCCAGCTTTACCTCCGACAAGGTGGCAGTCCCCAACGATGCCGCCGACATGGTGGTATATCTGGACAACAGCATCACCAACGGCGTGAACTACGGTTCCGCGCCCACCTATGACCATCTCAATTTGCAGGACGGTACCCTCAAGGACGCCGTAGCGCACCAGGTGATCCTCGGCACGACTCCGGCAAGCGGCCTTTCTTCCGGCAAGGCTTCCGTGAACCTGGCCTACAAGACCACCATCCTCAAGGTCGTCGCCACCTTCCCCGAGGGCGCAGCTCCGGTGGAAGGTGAGACCACCCTCACCCTCGGCGCATCCGGCCAGTACAACGACATCGCCCTTCCCGCTGCAGTTCCTGCATCGGCCAGCCAGAGGGGAGTGATCACCGTACCCGCCGCAAGCGTTGACGCCGCTACCCGCACCGCTACCTCTTATATCGCCGTATGGCCCGAGAGCGAAGTGTTCAAGAACGCCAGCCTCATCGCCAAGATCGGCGGCACCACCTATGGCAACCCTCTCGCAGTCACTGCTATAGAGGCCGGAAAGGGTGTCAGTATCGCCCAGAAAGTCGTGACCATCGAGTTCAAGTTCAACATCAGTGATGACGAGCAGGTCATCGCCACCAATGTTGAAGGGAACCGCGTTGCTGCCGAATCCGTCGACTGGATCACCATCAGCGGCGGCACTATCACCGTGGCTGAGAACACCACCGGAAAGATGCGTACCGGTTCCCTCGTGCTGGACAACGGCCGTACCTACACCGTCACCCAGATCGGACCCAAGGAGTTCATGGGCAGCTGGACCTTCAACACCAAGATCTTCGGATCCGGTGCCGCGGCCCAGTTCGCAAGCAAGGACCCCGCGACCATCCCCGTATCCATCGGCAAGCCTCTCAAGGGCGAAACCCTCAAGGATGCAGCCGGAGTGGAGCATACCAACAACATCGGTATCCGCGGCCTGTTCTACGACACCGTGCTCGATGCCTGCGTCGAGTTCGACTACGAGAACAACACCGCCAAGGTGGGTCTCTTCCTCGACACCCGTGACGACGCCGGCCAGAAGTGCGAGAAGGGCTATGTGGTCTACTTCCCGGGCCTCTGCACCCGCACCGCCACCGCATGGTCCAGCCCTTGGGCCTACAACACGACCCAGCAGGGCGATCCCGACTACTGCTGGATGTGGTTCGACGTGAACGAAGACTTCACCGAGTTCTACTATCTGAACAGGAACAACAACGGCGTGGAGTTCCAGACTCTCACCCAGTATTCAAGCCCTACGATGAACCAGATCTGCGGATTCGGTGCCATCGTCAACAGCGAGAACGTGTTCAACAAGGCAATTCAGTACTCCAACTTCTTCCAGGTCAACACCAAGGGCCTCGACAAGGAGAATTTCGTGAGAAACTAATGGTATAGCTCTAATTGAAGAGGCCGTCCGGGCAATCCCGGGCGGCCTCTTTTAGTCATGCGCCGTGTCATACCTTCGCAAGGCGTGCCCCAAGGCTCCCCCCCCCCCGCCTTAAAACCAAAAAACGCCCCCGGAAAACCGGGAGCGTCCGTGGGGTGCGATGTGGGGCTCGAACCCACGACACCCAGAACCACAATCTGGTGCTCTACCAACTGAACTAATCGCACCGTGTCAGTAAAGGACTGCAAATATATTGTGAAATTTTCAATTTCCAAAATTTTTCGGCGCTATCCCGTTTTTTGTTGCTGTTACCTCACCGGCGTGGCGGTGTCGTCGCAGAAGGAGAAATAGGAGTCGTCGGCGATGATGACGTGGTCCACGAGCGTGATGCCGACGGCGTCGAGGCCCTTGCGGATCTGGTCGGTCTGCTTGATGTCTGCCTTGCTGGGGGCGGGGTTGCCGGTGGGGTGGTTGTGGACCAGGAGCACGCCGGCCGCGCCCCGGTCGAGCGCCATCCGGAGGATCTGCCGCACGTCGATGGTCGTGGACCTGCCCCCGCCGCTCGTGACCTTCAGCTTGGCGGTCATGTAGTTGCGGTCGTTGAGCAGGACTATCCAGCACTCTTCGTGGTCCAGGCCCTTCATCAGCGGGATCATCAGGTCATAGACCATCCGCGAGGTCACGACGGGTTTCTTGACTACAGTCGATTCCTCCTGGAGGTAGCGCCTGCCGAGTTCCATCGCGGCCAGCAGCGTGGCCGCCTTGCATTCCCCGACGCCCGGGACCTGCATCATCTTTTCCGCGCCCATGTTGAACAGCGCGCTGAGCCGCCCGTCCGTCAGGCCGAGCAGCGTGCGTGCTATTCCGAGCGCACTTTCCTTGGGTGTTCCGCCGCGCAGCAGGATTGCCAGCAGCTCCGTGTCGCTGAGGGCTCCCGGCCCCCTGGACAACATCTTTTCGCGGGGCCTTTCGGCCTCGCCCATTTCCTTGATTCTCATAGTTTTAAGTTTAGTTTATGGTTTCCGGCTTATGCCAGTTTGCAGAGCAGCGTCGCCTGCGTGCATCCGGTGACCACCACGTCCACGAAGTCTCCGGCCTTGTGCGCGGTGTCCGGCCAGACGCACATCTTGTTCTGCGAATTGCGTCCGCAGAGTTCCTCGGGGCTCCTCTTGGAAGGTCCCTCCACGAGCACCCGGAAGGTCTTGCCCAGGTCCCGCAGGTTGCTTTCCTGCGAGAGGCCGTTCTGCAGCGCGATGATCTCCTCGAGCCTGCGCGTCTTCTCCTCCTGGCTCACGTCGTCGGGATAGTTCCTGGCGGCGAGGGTGCCGGGACGCTCGGAGTAACAGAACATATAGGCGGCGTCGAAGCCCACCTCCCTGAAGATGGACAGCGTCTGCTGATGGTCCTCCTCGGTCTCCGAGCAGAAACCGGCTATTACGTCGGTGGTTATGGCGCAGTCGGGCATATACCTTTTGATGGCGGCCACCCTGTCCAGATACCAGGCGCGGGTGTACCTGCGGCGCATCTTTTCGAGTATGCGGTCGGACCCGGACTGCACCGGAAGATGGATGTGGCGGCAGATGTTGGAGTGCGAAGCCATCGTCTCCAGCACCTCGTCCGAGATGTCCTGCGGGTTGGAGGTGGAGAACCTTATCCTGATGTCCGGGAAGGTCTCCGCCACGATGCGCAGGAGCCCGGCGAAATTCACGTCTTCGAACTTGTAGGAATCCACATTCTGCCCGAGCAGGGTGATCTCCTTGTAGCCCTTGTCGCGGCATTCGCAGGCCTCGCGCACTATGGTGCGCCAGTCCCTGCTGCGCTCGGCGCCGCGGGTGTAGGGCACGACGCAGTAGGAGCAGACGTTGTTGCAGCCCCTCATTATGGATATGAAAGCGGAAACCCCGTTCTTGTCTATCCTGACGGGGGAGATGTCTCCGTAGGTCTCCTCGCGGGAGAGCAGCACGTCTATCTGCGGATGCCCGTCAGAAGCGGTCTCGAGCAGGCGGGGGAGGGAGCGGTAGGCGTCCGGCCCGGCCACGACGTCCACCTTGCCCGAATCCAGCAGGGCCTGCTTGAGGCGTTCGGCCATGCACCCGAGGATGCCGACCACCACGCCGCTGCGTTTGCGGCGCTGGATGTTGAACTGCTCGATGCGGCCCCAGATGCGCTGCTCGGCGTTGTCCCTGATGGAACAGGTGTTCGCCATGATCACGTCCGCCTCCCCGATGTCCTCAGTCCTTCCGTAGCCGTTGTCGGCAAGGATGGAGAATATGACTTCGGTGTCGGCGACGTTCATCTGGCACCCATACGTTTCGATATAGACCTTCTTCATACTGCCCGCAAAGATAGATAGTTTTTTTGTTATCTTTGCAGATGCTATGAAAAGGGTTTTCGCACTTCTCCTGCTTTGCGCGCCGCTCCTGTGCGGCTGCGCCAAGCGTTTCCAGGACATCAGGGTGACGTCCTACGACATTGTCAGCCTCTCCCCGCTGGGCCTCTCCGCGGTGGAGGCGATAGTGGACCTCGGCGTCTACAATCCGGCCACCACCCTGAAGCTCTCGGACATCTCCGGCGTCGTCAAGATGAACGGGGACACCTGCATCGTGCTCACCACCGAGGACATCGCCCTGGAGGGCCGTGCGGAGAAGGTCTACCGCATCCCCGTCCGCGGGGTGATGGGCGACAAGTTCAACCCTTTCCAGCTGCTCACGTTGTACAAGAACGCAGACTTCAGCCAGTTCACGGTGGATGCTTCGGCCCACGCCGGAGTGTTCGGCCCCGTCGGCAAGGACATCTCCATAAAGGACCTGTCGCTTGAGAAGCTGCTCGAAAAAGCAGGACAGAAATGAGAAAAGC
>CADAFW010000005.1:0-22208 GCA_902787295.1 uncultured Bacteroidia bacterium | reverse complement strand
CCGCCCTCTCCGCACAAACGGCGAAGCAGGCGCTCCCGGAAGGCTATTCCGCCATCGACACGGTGGTCTACATCACCATCCCGCAGGTGAACAAGGCGCTCGAAGGCGCCGACATCCTTAATATAATGCCGCTGAACGTGAAGGTGAAGCAGTCGCCTTCCGTGCGCAGCGCCCTCCGTACGCAGATCAGCCAGAACGCCGAAAGGCAGTTCACCGGCTTCACCATCAGGGTCTATCACGACAATTCCCAGCAGGCTCGCGCCACTTCGGAACGCATCGAGGCGACCCTCCGCGGCGGCTATCCCACTCTCCCGGTCGTGCGCAGTTACTCCAATCCGTATTTCAATGTGACCTTAGGTAACTTCCGCACCCGTTCGGACGCCGAGAAGGCCCTCCGTTCGCTCGCTTCCGAATATCCGGACGCCACCATCATCAAAGACAAATTCAAGTATCCCGCCCTCGACGGCGGAGCGGTCTACCGTGCGGACACCTTGTCCGTGGTAGTCCCCGCAACCAGATAACGATGGCCATCAAGCAGGAACTCGAACTCGCCCAGAAGCAGAAGCTTTCCCCGCTTCAGATCCAGACGATCAAGCTCATAGAGCTGCCGATCCAGGAACTGGAGCAGAAGATCCGTTCCGAGTTCGACGACAATCCCGTGCTTGACGACACTCCCGACCCCGAGCGGGAACGCGACGACGACGCCCCCAAGGACGTCAGCATAGACGAGATCAAGGAGGACGACTACATCCCCGACTACAAGACAAAGGTCAAGAACTGGGGCAAGGACCCGCGCCCGGAGTACAATACCTTCTCCGTCCGCGAAGGCTTCACCCAGAGCCTCAAGGACCAGCTGGGCTACTGCAACCTGGACGACCACCAGCGCCAGATCGCGGAATTCATCGTGGGCTCGCTGGACGAGGACGGTTACCTGCGCAGGGACACCGACACGCTTGTGGACGACCTTGCGTTCCGCGCCGGCATCACCACCGACGAGGAAGAGGTGGAGAAGATGATAGAGGTCGTGCAGAGCCTGGAGCCTACCGGAGTGGGTGCCCGTGACCTCGCCGAATGCCTCCTGCTGCAGCTGGACACCTGCAAGCAGACCGACGACGTGAAGCACGCCATCACCCTGCTGGAAGACTACTATACCGAATTCACCAACCGCCACTTCGACCGCATCATGTCCCGTATGGGCATAAGCAAGGATGAGTTGCAGGCGGCCATAGACCGCATCAAGCGGCTCAACCCGGCCCCGGGCGGGCAGGTGTCCGACAGCTACGCCGACGCCGCCCAGCAGATCGTGCCCGACTTCGTGCTGCACGAGCGCGACGGGGAACTCTACTTCGACATGCCGCGCTTCAAGATTCCTGAGATACGGGTGAAGCGGGTGTATGCCGACATGCTGGACAACGCCAAGGGCTCCGGCAGCCGCGCCCAGAAGGAGGCCGTGACTTTCGTCCGCTCCAAGCTGGATTCCGCGAAATGGTTCGTGGAGGCCCTCAAGCAGCGCCAGAACACGCTGCAGAGGACGATGCAGGCCATCCTGGACTTCCAGCACGACTATTTCCTCAGCGGGGACGACGCCGACCTGCGCCCCATGGTGCTCAAGGACATCGCGGAAGTCACCGGCTTCGACATCAGCACTATCTCCCGCGTGGTCAGCAGCAAGTACATAGAGACCAGCTTCGGCATCATCAGGCTCAAGCATTTCTTCTCCGAGGGAATGGAGAACAGCGAAGGCGAGGAAGTGTCCACCAGGGAGCTCAAGAAGGCCCTGCGCGAATGCGTGGACGCTGAAGACAAGAAAAAGCCGCTCACCGATGAGCAGCTTGTGGTGGAGATGGAGAAACTCGGCTACAAGGTGGCCCGCCGCACCATTGCCAAGTACCGCAGCCAGCTGGGCATCCCGCTCGCCCGCTGGCGCAAGGAACTCTAGACGGGAATGCTCCTTTTCTTCTTCCTGGTGGGACGGCAGATGACCTGTATGTCCGCGTGGTCCATCGTATAACCCTTCATCTTCCTGCCTCCCATTGCCTTGGCGACCAGTTCCAGCAGGCCCCTGTCGTCGAAATCCATGAACACGTGGTTCACCGCGTCATACAGGTGCACGTGGTTGAAGGAGTTGATGTCGAAGTACATCCTGTTGTCCTGGCTGGTCCTCTTGGCGTAGATGCCCGCCTCGGTCATCTGGTTCAGCACGTTATAGACGGAAGTGAGGGTGATTTCGGTCTTGGAGTTCACCCTGAGGTAGCCGGTCACCTGTTCCGCGCTGGCGTGGACGAGAGCCATCATGGCCTCGTGCACGGCAAGCCTCTGCGGGGTCGCCTTCAGGTCCTTGCTCCTCAGCATCGCCTTGAATTCCTCAAGGTCCGGCATCGATGTCTTTTTCATGGTGCCAAAGGTAGGTCTAATTTTTAATTATTCAAAATCAGCAAATTACTGCGGAAATTGCTATATTTGCAAAATATGGAAACGGAACACGCAAGACTTCTTATCATAGGCGGCGGCCCCGCGGGCTATACCGCCGCGATCTATGCCTCCCGCGCAGGCCTGGACCCCGTCCTCTATGAGGGCGACGAACCGGGCGGCCAGCTGACCACCACCACGCTGGTGGAGAACTATCCCGGTTTCCCCGGGGGAGTGGATGCCAACAACCTGATGGCGGGGATGCGCGAGCAGGCTTCCCTTCTCGGCGCGGACATCCGCAGGGGCACCGTGACCTCGGCTGACCTCGGCGTACGTCCCTTCAGCTTCATCGTCGACGAAGAGAAGGCGGTCACCGCCGACGCGGTCATCATCGCCACCGGCGCCACCGCCCGCTATCTCGGCCTTCCGTCCGAGCAGAAGTTCCGCGGATTCGGCGTTTCCGCCTGTGCGACCTGCGACGGATTCTTCTACCGCCGCAAGGACGTCGCCGTGGTGGGCGGAGGCGATACCGCCTGCGAGGAGGCCACCTATCTCGCCGGCCTCTGCAACAAGGTCTATATGATAGTCCGCCGCGACGTGTTCAGGGCCTCCGAGGCCATGCAGAAGCGCGTTTTCGCCACTCCCAACATCGAGGTGCTCTGGAACTGCCAGACCCAGGAGGTCCTCGGCGACGCATCGGGCGTTACCGGAGCCCGCCTCGTGCGCAAGACTGGCGAGGTTTTTGATATCAGGATAGACGGCTTCTTCGTAGCCATCGGCCACCACCCGCAGTCCGAGCTTTTCTCCAAGTGGGTCGATACCGATGAGAACGGATACATCGTCACCAGGGGCGCCACTTCCGAGACCAACGTGGAGGGCGTGTTCGCTGCCGGCGACGTCCAGGATCCGCGCTACCGCCAGGCCATCAACGCTGCGGCATCGGGCTGCCGTGCCGCGCTGGATGCAGAAAAATACATCAAGAAATGAGATACAAGAGACTCCTTGCCGTCATTGCCATAGCCATTGCAGCGCTCACCGCCTGCAAGTCGCAGTACGAACTCCTCCTGGAAGGCAACGACGTGGACGCCAAGTACAAGGCTGCGTTCGAACTCTTCGAGGCCGGCAAATACCAGAAAGCCGCACAGCTCTTCGAATCCCTCGCGCAGATCACCTCCGGAACGGAGCGTGACGACACCGTGCAGTACTACTGGGGCCTGAGCAACTACAAATACAAGGACTACTACACCGCGGAAGCCAACTTCGACAGTTTCATCAGCCGCTTCCCGCGCTCCCCGTTCACCCCGGACGCCAAGTTCTACCGCTTGGACTGCCTTTTCAGGGCCACGCTGCGCTACGAACTCGACCAGACCCCGACCTACAAGGCCATCACAGCCATCAGCGAATACATGATGGAGTATCCCGACGGCGACAAGACCCCCATCTGCCAGGATATGCTCACCACCCTTTCCAACCGGCTTGACCGCAAGGCGTACGAGAATGCCAGGCTGTACTACAAGATGGAGGAGTACAAGGCCGCGCAGGTGGCTTTCCGCAACGTGCTGAAAGACGATGCCGAGAACATCTACCGCGAGGATATCCTCTATTATACCGCGATGTCTTCGTACAAATATGCGGAGATGAGCGTGAAGAACAAGCAGCACGAACGCTTCCTGGTCTTCCTGGACGACTATTACAATTTCATCGGGGAATATCCCGATTCCCACTACAGGAAGGAACTCGACACCCTGTACGCCAAGGCAAAAGAAAAATAATGAAACTTCGGGCGCTGCGGCGCCCGTAATTGTAGTATATGGAAAAGAAAGTACCTACCAACACTATCACAAGGGACACGAAATACCTTGCTGAGCCTACGGGCAACATCTATGAGACTTGTGTAATCCTCTCCAAGAGGGCCAACCAGATCGCACTTGCCGAGAAGAAGGAACTCGCCAAGAAACTCGAGGAGTACCGCACCGAGCACGACACGATGGACGAAGTCTTCGAGAACAAGGACCAGATCGACCTCTCCAAGACCTTCGAGCGCAGGCCCAAGCCGGATCTCGTCGCCATTTCCGAATTCGAGGAAGGCGAACTCTACTACCGCGTAGCTGAGAAGGACGAGGAGAAATAATCCCCGTAATGCTTCGCAGCCTCCACATCCGCAACTACATCCTCATAGACTCTCTGGAAGTTCAGTTTCCGGAGGGTCTGGTGATTATTACGGGTCAGACCGGCGCCGGAAAGTCCATACTTCTGGGCGCCCTCTCGCTCGTGGCAGGAGCCAAAGGGGATGCCTCGGTCCTTTCCGAAGGGGCCGAGAACTGCGTCGTGGAGGCCGAATTCGACACGCAGGACGAGGAGATACGCGCCCTTCTGGAGGAGAACGATGCCGAATGGGACGACGGCCACCTCATCGTGAGGAGGGTAGTGAACCGCAGCGGCCGCAGCCGCAGTTTCGTCAACGACTGCCCCGTGCCCGTCACCCTTCTTCCGGACATCGCTTCCAGGCTCATAGACATCCATTCCCAGCACAGGAGCCTGCTCCTCACCGACAGGGGCTTCCAGCTCTCGGCACTGGACTGGTTCGCCGGCAATGCCGCGACGCTGCAGTCCTGCCGCGCTGCTTGGAAGGACTATTGCGGTCTGCGGGATGAACTCGAAAAGGCACGCACGACCCTTGCCCGCCTCGCTTCCGACCGGGACTACAACCAGGCCCAGTGGGAGCAACTGGATGCGGCCAGGCTCCGCGAAGGAGAACTGGAGGAACTCGACGCCGAACAGAAGCAGCTCGCCAACGCCGAGCAGATCAAGGAATCGCTGTCCGGGGTGCAGGCCCTGATGGACGCGGACGAACGCTCCGGCCGGGAAGGCATGGACGCTTCCCTGAAGGAGGCTTCCAGGCTCCTGGGGCACGTGGCGCGCTATGTCCCGTCGCTCTCATCCCTTTCCGAGCGCGTGGATTCCGCACGCATAGAACTCGCCGACATCCTCAGCGAAGTGGAGGACATCAATTCCCGAACGAACCTTTCCCAGGAGCGCCTGGAGCAGGTGGAGGACAGGATGTCCCTGCTTTATTCATTGATGAAGAAGCACGGTTGCAGGACCGTGGAGGAACTGATCGCCGTGCGTGACGGATTCAGCGACGCCCTTTACGACTCCACCGCCCTTGAAGAGCGGATACAGGAGCTCGAGAAGCAGATGAAGACCGTACGCGCCGGATATGAGGCGCTGTGCTCCGAACTGCACGCGTCCCGGATCAAGGCCGCGCCGGAATTTGCAGACCGCATCACCGCTTCTCTGCATTTCCTGGAACTCGACCGCGCCGTCTTCGACGTCACGGTCTCCGACGCCCAGGAAGGCCCTTCCGGCACCGACCGCGTC
The DNA here is from genome assembly GCA_902787295.1 of uncultured Bacteroidia bacterium. GTDB lineage: Bacteria > Bacteroidota > Bacteroidia > Bacteroidales > UBA932 > Cryptobacteroides. The sequence continues at coordinate 16,418 of CADAFW010000005.1, read as the reverse complement.
CAGTTCCTGTTCTCTTCCACCGGCAGCGTGCTGCAGGACGTGTCCAAAGTGGCGTCGGGCGGTGAGATCTCACGCATCATGCTCTGCCTCAAGGCGATGATGGCCCGCTACGTGGGCATGCCCACCCTCATCTTCGACGAGATAGACAGCGGCGTCTCCGGCAGCGTGGCCGACAAGATGGGCCGCATGATCTGCGACATGGGCAAGGACATGCAGGTGTTCAGCATCACCCACCTCCCGCAGGTCGCGGCGAAGGGGGACGCCCATTACGTGGTGAGCAAGTCGGAGGATGCTTCCGGGCGCACCGTCTCCACCATCAGCGAAGTCAGGGGAGAGGAGCGCATAATGGAGATAGCCCGCCTTCTCAGCGGGTCCAGGGTCACGCCAGAGGCCGTGGCCAATGCAAGATCACTGATGGACGATTGAGTTCGTGAGGTTCCTGTCGTAGCGGATGCGGCGCACTGCGGTGTTGACCAGTCCCTTTGCATCCATCCTGCCGAACATGAAATCTGTCTGAAGGCCGCTTCCGGGATTCTCCGGAAGTTTTTTGTACCACTGCCTGCCGTACTGGGCGCACATCGAGATGAAATAGTATGCGGTGTCGTAGCCCGAGAAGGCGAACGATGCCGGCTCGTTCTTGTATAACGCCCTGTAGGCCAGTACGAAGTCCTTTATGAGATTGGAGTCGTAGTCGATGTAGTAGGTGGCGGTCATGCGCGTCTCCGCGTTGTAGAGGCTGCTGGAGCTCACGCCCTCGAGCGAACGTATCCTGGAGGTGCTGTAGAGGGCCACCTTGCCGGGATTCTTGTATCCCATCGCGCCTATGCTGTTGATGGCGCTGCAGTTGAAAATGTCGCGGTCGGAGGCCACGAGCAGCCTGATGACGCCCCTGGTCCTTACGTCGTCGAAGGTGGTGGAATAGATGGTGCGGTAGTCCATTCCGGATTCATCCAGCTTGTTCAGGAGATACTCGGTCTGCTCCGTGAACTTGTCGGCGGAGTTGTCCTTCAGGAGCACGACGGCGTCACCGGGATTGCATTCCGCACGGACCCATTCGATGAGGTCGTCGATCTGGGTCGACCAGGGCGCGGGAGCCTGGATGACGCGGAGGGAATCGGCGAGGCCGGCCGCTTTCGGCTCCATCGGAGAGACCAAGAACTTGCCTTCCGGACAGCGGGCGAGGAGTTTCTCTATCTCCGCCGTCTTCACGGGTCCTATGATCACGTCGCTGGCGCGCAGGGCGTCGTCGGATATCCTGTTGGCCACGTCGTCGGTGTCGTAGACGTTGAGGTTGACCTTCACGCCCCTCAGGCCGAGGTCGCGGACAGCCATCAGCACGCCGCAGTAGTATTCGAAGAAGTTGGAACTGGGCTTGGAAGTGCTCTTCAGCGGCAGGAGCAGCGATACGTCTATCACTTCAGGCAGGTCGAGCACGAATTCATCTGCGGGCGCGGGCGGCAGGACGACGGTATCGGCCATCGCGTTCACGGCTGCTGCATTTGCTGCGGCATCGGATACTGCCGTTCCGGCTATGGCAGCTGCTGCGGCTGCGGCATCGGCGGCCGCTCTGGCGGCAGCGTCGGCTTCAGGGCTGACCTGGGGCACGACGGCCGGGGTCTTTGCCACGGAGTCCTTCTGCTTTGCCACCGTCTCCTTCGGCTTGAGCACGGAATCCTTCTGGACCTTGGCGGTGTCCTCCTTCGCCTGCGGGGACCCGGGGAACAGCCACCACTGCGCCGAAGCGCCCAGCGGCATCGCCAGGAGTATGATGAGTATCGAGATTAACCTTTTCATGCCTGCAGTGTTTCTGAGAATGAAACGATGTCTTCCGCGAATTTCTTCCAGCTGTGCTCCTCCTTCTCCCTGCGGAAACTTGCGCTGCAGCTCTCGCGGACGGATGGGTCGGCGAAGAACTTGCGCACCATGGTGGCGATGCCCTCAGGCGTGCAGTCGGGGGAGACGAGGCCTATTCCGGCGTCCCCGATGGTCTCCTTGAGCCCGCCCACGTCGGTGACCACCATCGGAATCTCGAAGTGGCAGCAGATCCCGCGTATGCCGCTCTGCGTCGCGCTCCTGTACGGCAGCACCACGAGGTCGGAAGCGGAGAAGAACTTGCTCACCTCGGAATCCTTGATGTATTCGTTGAACACGTGTATGCGCTCCTTCCCCGGGCTCTTGTCTATGAGTTCGCGGTACTTGTCGAACGAGCCGTAGGGCTCGCCCGCGATGACGAGCTGGTAGTCCTGGCTGAGCCTGTCGAATGCCTCGAGCAGGATGTCCAGGCCCTTGTATTCCCTGATCAGTCCGAAGAACAGGAGGTTCTTCATCCCCGGCCTGATGCCGAGGACCTTCTCGGCCTCGCCGCGCTCCATCTTCGCCCCGAAGTGCGAATAGATGGGGTGGGGTATGACCGTGCGGGGCTTGTCCGGATTGAGGGCGGCCAGGTCCTGTCCCACTTCCTTGCACAGGGTGACGCAGCCGTCGACGCCCTTGAGGAAATACTTCGTGAGTGGAGCGTCGAAGAAATGCGGTTCGTGCGGGATGACGTTGTCCAGGATGGCTATGACCTTGCATCCGGGAGCCATGTGGCGGGCCACATAGCCGAGGCAGGGTGCGAAGAAGGACATCCAGTACCGGAGTATGAGGATGTCCGGCCCCCATTCCCTGATGCGGCGGGCGGTCTTGATCCAGGAGAACGGATTGACGGAATCCAGCACGGCCTCCGACTCCACCGGGATGGCTTCGTCGTCCGGCGTGACCTTCTGGGTCTTACCCGGGAAAAGCATGTCAGGGTACTGCCTGGTGAAGTTGAATGCCTTCACTTCATGCGATTTGCCCAGCTCCGTCAGCAGACTGGCGTTGAACTGGGCAATCCCACCCCTGTAGGGGTACAGGCAGGATAAAAGGGCTACCTTCACGGCTTATTATTCTTCTTCCTTGTCTTCCTTGCCTTTGTTGGCGACATACTCGGCGTTGAGTCCCTCGAGGATGTCGTCGGTGATGTCGAGCTTGGGATCGGCGGTGACGACCGGTGCGGGGAGAAGGTCTCCCTGGGTGGTGAGGATCATCGCGTAGCCCATCTTCTCGTTATACTTGAGGACGAAGGTGTTGATGGCGTCTGCGATCTTGTTCATCATCACCTGCTGCTCCTCGGCGATCTCCTGCTGCTTCTGGGCGGCGTAGTTCTGGAAATTCTGATTCTGCTCCTGGAGCTTGCGGTTCTGCTGCTCGGCCACGGACTGGGTGAGGAGACCCTTGTTGAGCTTGTCCTGGAAGGCCTTGACGTCCTTGTCGAGCTTGCTTGCGCGGCGGTTCACTTCCTGGTTGATGCTGTTCACCTTGGTCTCTGCGACTGAACGGAGGTCGTTGGCCATGTCGTATTCGTTGATGACCCTGTCCAGGTTGAAGAATACGATGGAACCTGCAGGTGCGCCTGCTTCGGAGGTTTCGGTGGATTCAGTCTTGGCTGCGGGGTTCTGGGTGCAGCTGACGATGAGAGCCAGGCCGGCGAAAGCGGCGCTGAGGAAGAGTGTAGCTTTTTTCATTTTATTGTTCTGTTGTTGTATTTGCGCTATGTGTGTAGATTGCAAAAATAATCAAAAATTCCGAATCTGAGCGAGATATTCGGCGATAGTTGTCTCCAGCCCGAGGTAGAGGGCGTCGCAGATCAATGCGTGGCCTATGCTGACCTCGTCCGTCCAGGGGATTGTCTTTATGAAATAACTCAGGTTCTGCAGGCTCAGGTCGTGGCCGGCGTTCAGCCCGAGGCCGAGTTCCCGCACTGCCTTGGCGGTCTCCAGGTACGGTGCGATCGCGGCTTCCGGACATTCAGGGTAGGCTGCGGCGTATCCGGCCGTGTAGAGTTCCACCCTGTCGGCTCCGCAGAGCATTGCGCCTTCTGCCATAGCCGGGTCCGGATCTATGAATATGGACGTGCGTATTCCCCTGTCCTTGAATGACTTGCACATCCTGGTGAGGAATGCGCGGTTGCGTATCGTGTCCCATCCGGCATTGGAGGTGATGGCGTCCGGCGCATCCGGCACGAGGGTCACCTGGTCGGGTATGACCTCGCAGGCCAGCGCGGCGAAGCTGCCGGTCGGGTTGCCTTCCATGTTGAATTCGGTGGTGACGAGGGGGCGGATCTCCCTTACGTCCGAATATCTGATGTGCCTCTCGTCCGGCCTCGGATGGACCGTGATGCCCTCGGCCCCGAACTTCTCGCAGTCGAGCGCGGCCTTGGTGACGTCGGGCACGTTCCCCCCGCGTGCGTTGCGCAGGGTCGCTATCTTGTTTATGTTGACGCTCAGTCTTGTCATGGCCACAAAAGTAACGATTTCTGCTTAATAATTGTAAATAAAGTGCTAAATTTGAAGACTGCAATGAAACTCGCTTATTATATCAAGAAACGTTCTTTAAGGAACGACGGGCGCATCGCGGACGTCCTGAAACGGCTGCGCGACGGCGGCATCGACGTCTATGACGTGATGGACGCCGGCGGTATGCTGATGCCGGACACCGACGTACTCCTGAGTTTCGGCGGCGACGGCACCTTCCTTTCGGCCGCACGCGCCGCCATCCCTGCAGGAACTGCGGTGATAGGCGTCAACCTCGGCCGGCTCGGATTCCTTTCCGAGAACACCCCCGAGGACGTTGCACAGGCGCTTCTGAGCGGGGAATACGAAGTGGAGGAGCGCGGCCTGGTCCAGGTGGCGATAGACGGGGAGACCCCTCCCGGCTGGAGTCCGTATGCCCTGAACGAGATGAACGTCTCCCGCATTTCGGCGGCCATGCTCGGAGTGGACGTGGTGGTGGGGGAGGACAAGCTTCCTACCTATTGGGCGGACGGCCTCATCGTGGCCACCAGCTCCGGTTCCACGGCATATTCCCTCAGCGTGGGCGGTCCCATCTGCACCCCTGACACGAGCCTGCTCATCATCGCGCCGGTCTCGCCGCACAACCTCAACGTGCGCCCCCTCATAGTACCCGAGAATTCCGTGATCAGCGTGACGCCGCACTCCCGCGAGGGGGACGTGAACCTCACGCTGGACAACCGCAACTATACCATCCCGTCCGGGACCCGCCTCACCGTCAGCGCCGCTCCGGTGCGTCTGAGGCGCATCCGCACGGGCAAGTCCGATTTCTTCAACGCCCTGCGCAGCCGCCTCCTCTGGGGGATGGACGTGCGCAATTCCGGCGAACCGCAATGATATGCAGGCACCAAGCGTAATTCCCACACACGTAACGATAATAATGGACGGCAACGGCCGCTGGGCCAAGCTCCGCGGAAAGGAACGCGTCTACGGCCACTTCGAAGGAGTGGAGAGCGTCCGCGCCGTCATGGAAGCCTCCGTCGAATGGGGCATCCGCTATGTTTCATTCTTCGCATTCTCCGAGGAGAACTGGGCCCGCCCCGAGCAGGAGGTCATGACCCTGATGCAGCTGATGCTCGACGCGATGGTCAAGGAACTTGAGACCTTCAAGAAGAACGGCGTGCGTTTCCGCGTCCTGGGCAACCGGGAGCGGCTTTCGCCCGAACTCGCCGGCACCATCGACAGGATAGAGGCCGAGACCGCGGACGGTTCGGTCCTCACGATGATCCTCTTCCTCAGCTACAGCGGCAAGTGGGACATCCGCCAGGCGGCGCGCAGGATGGCGGCTGCCGGCGACGACGACATCGAACCCTATCTCGTGACCGCGGGCATCCCGGATCCGGACCTCCTCATCAGGACCTCCGGGGAGAAGCGCATCAGCAATTATCTGCTCTGGCAGTTGGCCTACACCGAATTTGTCTTCACCGACACACTTTGGCCTGATTTTAGAAAGGACAGTTATCGCGCGGCTCTGGAGGAGTATGCTTCGAGGGACCGCCGCTTCGGAAAAGTCAAATAATTGCTATATTTGCACATTTGTTTGAATAAGATGAGAATCGGAAAGATATTCGCCATGGCCGTGCTTCTGGTCCTGCCCTTGCTGGCAGGTGCACAGGAGACCGGAGTGCAGGTGGATTACAACAGCCCGAAGAAATACCTGGTCGGAGGCATCAGCGTCGAAGGCAACAGCTACTTCAGCGATGACGCCATCGTCCAGCTTACGGGTCTGCAGAAGGGGATGGAGATAACTGTTCCGAGCGAAGACGTTTCCAGCGTGGTCAAGCGCCTGTGGCTGCAGAGATATTTCGAAGACGTGGCCCTGGACATCGACCACCTCAGCGCCGGCGGCGACTCATTGTATCTCGTGATCCGCATCAAGGAGCGTCCGCGCGTGTCCAGATGGACTTTCTCCGGTGTTAAGTCCGGCGAGAAGAAGGACCTCCAGGAGAGGCTCAACCTCCGCAGGGGCGGCGAGTTCTCCGAATACGTGGAGTCCACATCCGCATCCATCATCAAGCGCTACTATGCCGAGAAAGGCTTCATCAACTGCAAGGTCGAGGCGCAGGTCAAGCGCGATTCCGTCATCAAGAACGCAATCCGCGTGAACTTCGACGTCGACAGGGGCGAGAAGATCAGGATCAAGGACATCAACTTCATAGGCAACGACAACGTCAAGGACTTCAAGCTCGCCAGGAGCATGAAGAAGACCAAGTCCAACAAGATCTACAACCTCTTCAGCAGCAAGAAGTTCAACGAGAAGGAGTTCATCAACGACAAGAAGAGCGTGATCAGCGCCTTCAACGAGGCCGGCTACCGCGACGCCCGTCTGGTCAAGGATACGGTCTATTACGTGGACGACAAGCACATCAACATCGACCTCCATTTCGAGGAGGGCGACAGGTACTATTTCAGGGACGTTACCTGGACGGGCAACTCCGTCTATCCCAGCGAATACCTGAACAACATCCTCGGCGTGAAGAAGGGCGACGTCTATGACGTGGTCTCCATGGAGAAGCACCTCAAGGGCGGCGGCAAGCAGAACGAATACGACGTCAGCAAGGCCTACCGCGACAACGGCTACCTCTTCTTCAGCGTGACCCCGGTGGAGACCAACATCCAGAACGACTCCGTGGACGTCGAGCTCCGCATCTCCGAAGGCAAGCAGGCCACCCTCAACAACATCGTGATCAACGGCAACGACCTCACCAACGAGAAGGTCGTGCGCCGCCAGGTCTTCACCCGTCCGGGCGACCTCTTCAGCCAGACCAATTTCGAGCGCTCCATACGTGAGATCGCTTCCCTCGGCCAGTTCGACCCCGAGGCTATCATGGACCCCGCGAAGGGCTATTCCATCATCCCCAACCAGCTGAACAACACGGTGGACATCATCTACAACGTCACCGAGAAGCCGTCTTCGCAGCTCGAGCTCAGCGGCGGATGGGGCGGCAACACCTTCGTGGCCACCGTCGGCGTCAGCTTCAACAACTTCAGCACGCACAGGTTCTTCGACAAGTCCGCCTGGAGGCCGGTTCCCCTCGGCGACGCGCAGAACCTCGCATTCCGTTTCCAGACCAACGGAACATACTACACGGCTCTCACCGCAAGCTTCGTGGAGCCCTGGCTCTTCGGCAAGAAGCCGACCTCCCTCAACCTGTCGGCATACTACACCAGGCAGACCAACTCCTATCTTGCGCTCAACATCCTCAGCCACGACCGCCAGATGGAGGTGTACGGATTCTCCGCATCCCTCGGTAACCGCCTGAAGTGGCCTGACAACTATTTCGTGCTCTACAACGGTCTCAGCTGGCAGACTTACAAGCTGACCAACTGGTATTCGGGATACTTCATCTTCGACGACGGCATCGCCCACAACATCAGCTATACCGTCAACCTGAACCGTAATTCCACCGACCAGCAGATCTACCCCCGTATGGGCTCGGACATCTCCATGTCCCTCTCGCTCACGCCTCCGTTCTCGCTGCTCCGCAAGCACGACTATGATGACAACGGCAACAGGTACAATGTAAAGAGCTGGCGCGACGTGGACTACAGCAACTGGTCTTCGGTCAACCGCTACAAGTGGATCGAGTATCACAAGTGGAAGTTCTCCGCCGCGACCTACACGAAACTCATCGGCGACCTCGTCCTGATGACCCGCGCCCAGTTCGGCTATTTGGGCTACTACAACAGGAACTGGGGCTATTCCCCGTTCGAAGGCTTCCTCGTCGGCGGTGACGGAATGTCCGGCTACAGCACCTACGGCAACGAGGTCATCTCCCTCCGAGGCTACGAGAACTACTCCCTCACGCCTTACCAGGTCTCCGCATACAACTCTACCGGTATGGCATATGCCGGCAACGTATATGACAAGTTCACCGTGGAGCTTCGCTATCCTGTGATCCTCCAGCCCCAATCCACGATATTCGTACTCGGATTCCTCGAGGGCGGTAACTGCTGGTCGGACATCCGCCAGTTCAATCCTTTCGAGATCAAGCGCAGCGCGGGTATCGGCGTGCGAATCTTCCTTCCCATGGTCGGACTCCTCGGAGTTGACTGGGGTTACGGTTTCGACGACGCAACTCACGGTGGAAGCCAGTTCCACTTCGTCATCGGACAACAGTTCTAATGGTTAACAAGTTGAAACAATTTTAATTTAATAATTATGAAAAAGATTCTTTTGATCGCCGCAATGGCTTTTGCTGCAACGACCGGCTTCGCACAGCAGAAGTTCGCCCACGTCAATTTCCAGGAGCTCGTCCAGCTCATGCCTGATGCCGACAAGGCCCGCGAGACCATCCAGGCTTCCAGCGCAGAGGCACAGGAGACCTACCAGAGCATGCTTGACGAATTCAACGCCAAGTACAGCACATATAACCAGAAGGCAGGTACCTGGACCCAGGCCATCCGCGAGAGCAAGGAGAAGGAACTCACCGAGATCCAGCAGCGCATCCAGGAGTTCGGACAGAGCGTACAGGCCGAGCTCCAGCAGCAGGAGCAGTCCCTCATGGCCCCTATCTACCAGAAGGCCAACGATACCGTAAAGGAACTCGCCAAGGCAGCCGGATTCGTCTATGTGTTCGACGTCTCCACCCTCCTCTATTACGATGAGACCCAGAGCGTGAACCTCACCCCTGCAGCCCGCAAGGCTCTCGGCATCGCCGAGGACAGGACTCTCGAGTCGCTCCAGAAGGAACTTCAGGCGAAGCAGGCAGCAGCTGAATCCGCCCAGAAGTAAGAAAGCGTAATACCACCACTCGATGCCCCGCCGGAAAGGCGGGGCATCAAATTGATAACCTAAAATACCAATGCAACACAAAGTAATTGATACTAAGGATGTTGTAATCAGATTTGCAGGAGATTCCGGAGATGGCATGCAGCTCACGGGGTCTCTTTTTGCGAATATGTCCGCCATCTACGGCAACGGACTTTCGACATTCCCCGACTATCCCGCCGAGATCCGTGCGCCCCACGGCACCGTCTCCGGCGTCTCCGGCTTCCAGGTCCACATCGGAAGCACCAAGGTGAACACCCCCGGAGATTTCTGCGACCTGCTCGTGGCGATGAACCCCGCCGCGCTCAAGGCCAACGCCAAGTGGTGCAAGCCCACCGCCATGATCCTCGTGGACGACGATGCGTTCAACGAGGCCGGAATGAAGAAAGCGGGTTTCAAGACCGAGAATCCCTTCGAGGAACTCAAGGTCGAGGACCGCACCATCATCGTGGCCCCCATCACCACCCTCACCCAGGAGAGCCTCAAGGACAGCGGGATGGACAACAAGGCCATCCTCAAGTGCAAGAACATGTTCACCCTCGGAATGGCCTGCTACATCTACAGCCGCCCTCTCGAGTACATCTACACCTATCTGGAGAACAAGTTCGCCAAGAAGCATCCCGAGGTCATAGAACCGAACAAGAAGGTCCTGAACGACGGCTACAACTACGCCGCCAACATCCAGGCCATCGCCAATACATACACCTGCGAGCCGGTCAAGGCCCAGAAGCCCGGCCTGTACCGCAACATCACCGGCAACCAGGCGGTCGCCTGGGGTCTGCTGGCCGCATCCGAGAAGTCGGGCCTGCCCCTCTTCTGCGGCTCCTACCCCATCACGCCTGCCACCGGCATACTCGAGGAACTCGCCATCCACAAGAGCCTCGGCTGCAAGACCCTGCAGGCTGAGGACGAGATCGCGGGCATCTGCACCGCCATCGGCGCATCCTTCGCCGGCGACCTTGCCGTCACCACCACCTCCGGCCCCGGCCTCTCCCTCAAGTCCGAAGCCCTCGGCCTTGCCGTGATGACCGAACTCCCGCTCGTGGTAGTGGACGTGCAGCGCGGCGGCCCCTCCACCGGTCTTCCCACCAAGACCGAGCAGTCCGACCTCGACCAGGCGCTCTACGGCCGCAACGGCGAGTGCCCGCTGGTCGTGATGGCCGCGCATTCCCCGGCGAACTGCTTCGACGCCGCATTCAACGCCGCCAAGATAGCCCTGGAGCACATGACCCCGGTCATCCTCCTTTCCGAGGGATTCCTGGGCAACGGCTCCGAGCCCTGGCGCATCCCCTCGATGGCCGATTATCCCGCCATCAAGCCGCCGTTCGTGACGGGAGTGCTTGCCGAAGGCGAGAGATTCGAGCCGTTCAAGAGGGATCCCGAAACCTTCGTGCGCCGCTGGGCGATCCCCGGCCAGAAGGGCTTCGAGCATCGCGTGGGCGGCCTTGAGAAGAACCATTCGGGCGTGCTCTCCAGCGATCCTGCCAACCACGAACTCATGGTCCGCGAGCGTGCCGAGAAGGTGGCCCGCGTGGCCCGCGACATCCCCGCCCTCGAGGTGGACGGTCCGGCTTCCGGCAATCTCCTCGTCGTCGGCTGGGGCGGCACCTACGGCCACATCAAGAGCGCCGTGGACGAGATCGGCGGCGTGTCCTACGCCCATTTCGACTACATCAACCCTCTCCCGGCAAATACCGGCGAGGTGTTCGCAGCTTTCAAGAAGATACTCGTATGCGAGCTCAACAGCGGACAGTTCGCGGACTATCTCCGCGCCCGCTTCCCCGAGTTCGAGTTCATCAAGTGCAACAAGGTCCAGGGCCAGCCGTTCCTCGTGAACGAGCTCACCGAGGCCATAAAGAAGGAGATGTAGACCATGGCAAACCTCACATTCAAGGATTTCAAGAGCGACCAGGAAGTACGCTGGTGCCCCGGTTGCGGCGACCACGCCGTCCTGGCTGCACTCCAGCGTGCGCTCCCCAAGGTATCCCTCGCGCTCGATTACGACAAGGAGCGTTACGTGGTGGTCTCCGGCATCGGATGCTCCTCCCGCCTTCCTTATTATATGGACACATACGGTTTCCACGGCATCCACGGCCGTGCGACCGCCATCAGCACCGGCATCAAGGTGGCCAACCCCTGGCTCACCATCTGGCAGGCCTGCGGTGACGGCGACGCCCTCGCGATCGGCGGAAACCACTTCATCCACGCCATCAGGCGCAACATAGACATCAACATCATCCTCTTCAACAACCAGATCTACGGTCTCACGAAGGGGCAGTACTCCCCGACCTCCAAGCTCGGAGCGATCACCAAGACCTCCCCTTACGGCACCGTCGAGCACCCGTTCAATCCCGGTTCGCTCGTCCTCGGCGCCAAGGGAACCTTCTTTGCCCGTTCGCTGGACGTGGAGCTCAAGCTCAACGAGGAGATCATGACCGCCGCGGCTCTCCACGACGGCTGCTCGGTGATGGAGATGCTCACCAACTGCGTGATTTTCAACGACGGAGCCCACAAGGCGCTCACCGATCCCGCAGTGAAGGCCGACCATACCATCGTCCTCAGGGACGGCGAGAAGATGATCTTCGGCAAGGACCGCAACAAGGGTCTCGTCTTCGACGGCAAGAAGATCAGGGTCGTCACGATAGGGGAGGAAGGCGGCTTCACGGAGGACGACGTCCTCGTGCACAACTCGCATTCCGACAACATCGGCCTCCACATGGCGCTCGCCGACATGAAGGGTCCGGACTATCCGGTCGCCCTCGGCGTGATCCGCGACGTCAAGGACATCACCTATGACGACGGCGTCCGCGACCAGGTGAAGGAAGTGATGGCCAAATCCAAGATCCACTGCGTGGACGACCTTCTCCGCAGCGGTTCCACCTGGGAGGTCAAGTGATGAGAATCGATTTCGCCGGCAGGAACGTGCTTGTCACCGGGGCCAGTTCCGGAATCGGGGCTGCCATGGCCAGGGAATTCGCTTCCCGCGGGGCCGTGCTCTACCTCGCCGCCCGCAATGCGGAGCGCCTGGCCGGCGTATGCGCCGCCTGCGAGGCCCTCGGCGCCAAGGCTGAGGCCCTTACCGTGGACATGGCTTCGGAGGAGTCCGTCGACGCCCTCGCTGCGGAGTTCGGGAAGAGGGGAGTGCTGCTGGACGTGATAGTGCTCAATGCAGGCATTTCCCAGCGCGCCCTCACCTTCGAGACCGCGACGGACGTGGACCGCAAGGTGATGGAGACGAATTTCTTCGGCCCCGTCAGGCTGGTCAAGCAACTCGCCGGCCAGATCCGCGGGGAGCGTCCTGTCAGCCTTGCCGTAACCACCTCCATATCAGGGCTTTTCGGCTTCCCACTCAGGAGCGCCTACTGCGCCTCCAAGCACGCACTCTTCGGCTTCTTCGAGAGCCTGGAACTGGAAAATCCCAACGTCCGCGTGACCTTCCTCATCCCCGGCCGCATCAACACCCCGATCAGCCGCAGCGCAGTGCTCGGCGACGGTTCCGCCTACGCGGAGATGGATCCGGGCCAGGCCAACGGAATGGACGTGGACAAATGCGCCCGGATCGCGGTGAAGGCGATATCGAAAGGCACGCGCCGCAAGCTCATCGGCGGCATCGAGCTCATAATGGTATATATCAAGAAATGGTGCCCGTGGCTCTTTTTCAAGCTGGCGGGCAAAGTATCTGCAAAATAGAATGAACAAGGAAACCATCGTCTGCGGAGTGCAGCAGGTCGGCGTCGGAGTGTTCGACGTCGTGGAAGCGTACAACTGGTACATCAAGGCGTTCGGATGCGACATAATGGTCACCGACGCCAAGGGAATCGCCGAAAGGATGCTGCCCTACACCGGCGGCAAGCCGCGCCCGCGCCGTGCGGTGCTCGCGATGAACATCCAGGGCGGCGGCGGATTCGAGGTATGGCAGCCGCTCGACGGCAACATCACCCCTCCTGCGCAGCCGGCCCGCCTGGGCGACCTCGGCATCTCCGCGTGCAAGGTGAAGACCATCCAGATAGAGAGTGCGTTCAGCTACCTGAAGGCGCTCGAAGGCGTCACCATCCTCACCAATGTCAAGGAAGCGCCCTACGGAAGCCTGCATTTCTATATGACGGACCCCTACGGGAACATCTTCGAGATAGTCGAGGACAGCTACGTCTTCCAGCCCCAGAAGGGTTACGTGACCGGCGGCACCCACGGCGCCGTCATCGGCGTGACTGACATGGAAAGGTCCATCGGCTACTACCGCGATCTCCTGGGCTACGACAAGGTGCTCTACGACGGCACGGACCTCTATAAGGATTTCAAGGGCGTCCCCGGCGGCGAGAGCCGTTTCCGCAGGGTGCTGCTCGGCAGTTCCGCTCCCCTCAGGGGTGCATTCTCCGACCTCTACGGCACCTCCTGCATCGAGCTCGTACAGGCCCTGGACTTCACTCCGGTGAAGATTTTCGACGGACGCTGGTGGGGTGACCCCGGTTTCATCCAGATCTGTTTCGACGTGGTGAACATGGACGGCATGCGGGAGCGTGTCAAGGCTCTCGGCCAGGATTTCGTCTGCGACAGCGGCACCGATTTCCAGATGTCCGGCGCCGACGGCCACTTCACCTATGTGGAAGATCCCGACGGGACCCTCATCGAACTCGTGGAGACCTTCAGGGTACCGGTCCACAAGAAGCTCGGCATCTATCTCGACCTCCGCAAGCGCGATGCTTCCAGGAAACTGCCCCGATGGCTGCTCAAGGCATTCAAGCTCCTGAGGGTAAAGGGAATAAGCAATTAATACACAACAACATCATAACACAACCATTAACCAATCAAAAATGAAGACATCAGAAATCATGGCCAAACTTCAGGCCAAGTACCCTGGTGAGAACGAGTACCTCCAGGCCGTTCAGGAAGTCCTGGAATCAGTTGAAGGAGTTTACAATCAGCATCCTGAATTCGAGCAGGCAAAGATCGTGGAGCGCATGGTCGAACCGGACCGTATCTTCACTTTCCGCGTGACCTGGGTCGACGATAACGGTGTGGTCCAGACCAACACCGGATACCGCGTGCAGTTCAACAGCGCCATCGGCCCCTACAAGGGAGGCCTCCGCTTCCACAGGGCCGTGACCCCCTCCATGCTCAAGTTCCTCGGATTCGAGCAGACTTTCAAGAATGCCCTCACCACCCTTCCCATGGGCGGCGCCAAGGGCGGTTCGGACTTCGACCCCAAGGGCAAGTCCAATGACGAGATAATGCGTTTCTGCCAGGCGTTCATGCTCGAGCTCTGGCAGTGCATCGGTCCTGACCAGGACATCCCTGCAGGCGACGTGGGCGTAGGCGGCCGCGAGATCGGTTTCCTCTACGGAATGTACAAGAAACTCGCCCGCCAGTACAACACCGGCGTCCTCACCGGCAAGGGCCAGACCTGGGGCGGTTCCATCCTCCGTCCCGAGGCTACCGGCTTCGGCGCGCTCTATTTCACCCAGCACCTCCTGCACCACGCAGGCAAGGACATCAAGGGTCTCAAGGTCGCTCTCTCCGGCTTCGGCAACGTTGCCTGGGGCGCTGCCACCAAGGCTACCCAGCTCGGTGCGAAGGTGGTCGCCATCTCCGGTCCCGACGGTGTCTGCGAGATTCCCGACGGCATCACTCCCGAGATGATCGACTATATGCTCGTGATGAGGGCCTCCAACCGCGACAAGGTCGAGGATATGGCCACCCGTTTCCCCGGACAGGCGAAGTTCACCGCCGGCAAGAAGTCCTGGAGCGTCCCTTGCGACGTCGCGCTGCCCTGCGCTTTCCAGAACGAGCTTTCCGAGGATGATGCGAAGGAACTCAAGGCCAATGGCTGCTGGTGCTGCTGCGAGGTCAGCAACATGGGTTGCCAGCCGGGTGCCATCCATTTCTTCCAGAACAACGGCGTCCTCTTCGCTCCCGGCAAGGCGGTCAACGCCGGCGGCGTGGCTACTTCCGGTCTCGAGATGACGCAGAACGCCAGCCATATCAGCTGGAGCGCCGAGGAAGTGGATGCGAAGCTCCATTATATCATGAAGTCCATCCACGAGCAGTGCGTGAAGTACGGCATGCAGCCTGACGGCACCATCGATTATGTCAAGGGTGCGAATATCGCAGGCTTCATGAAGGTCGCCACTGCCATGCTTGAGCAAGGCACTGTCTAGTACCTCGTTAAGACAGCAATACAAAGTACTCCCCCGACAGGCCTGAAATGAGGGTTGACGGCCTGCCGGGGGAGTACTCCGTATTTGCTGTTATCGTGACCGGCGGTCTGGAGCGCAGCGAGTATTATCTGGCTTTGACGATGCCGAGTTTTTCGAGGAGGGCACGGGGCTCGGGGTCGTGACCGCGGAAGTTGCGGTAGAGGACGGCCTCGTCGTCGGAACTGCCCTTGCTCAGGATTTCTTTGCGGAAGGCATCTGAGACCTCACGGTTGAAGATTCCTTTTTCCTGGAAGAGGGAGAAGGCGTCGGCCTCGAGCACCTCGGCCCATTTGTAGGAGTAGTAGCCGGCGCTGTAGCCGCCCGAGAAGATGTGGCTGAACGCCGTGGAAGTGCAGGTGGCGGGGTTGACCGGCAGGACGAGACAGTTGCCGACGGCGCGCTTCTCGAGCTCCTGCACGCTCTCGCTCACCGGTTCCGAAATGTCGTGCCATGCCAGATCGACGAGGCCGAAGTGCAGCTGGCGCACCTGGTAATAGGCCGCGAGATAGTTCTTGGCGGCCACGATCTTTCCGATCAGCTCGTCCGGGATGGGCTCCCCGGTCTCATAATGCCTTGCGAAAGGCTTCAGGTATTCGGGCTCGTATGCCCAGTTCTCCATTATCTGGGAAGGAAGTTCCACGAAGTCGTGGTCCACGTTGGTGCCGCAGATGGAGCCGTAGCGGCCCTCGGTCAGCATCCCGTGCAGGGAGTGGCCGAATTCGTGCAGGAAGGTGGTGAGCTCGTCGTGGGTCAGCAGCGAGGGGGACTTGTCCGTAGGCTTGCTGAAGTTCGTGACTATGCTCACGAGCGGCCTCTCCTCCACGCCGTCGCGTATGCTCTGGCCGCGGAACTCGGTCATCCACGCTCCGCCCCTCTTGCTCGCGCGTGGGAAGAAATCGCAGTAGAACAGCGCCATGTGCCTGCCGTCGGCGTCGGTCACGTCGAAGACCTTCACGTCCTTGTGGTAGCCGGGGATGTCCTTGCGCTCGGTGAACTGCAGGCCGTAGAGCCTGGTCGCGAGGCCGAACACGGCGTTGATGCAGCTGTCCAGCGGGAAATAAGGCTTGAGCTGGCCGTCGTTCA
>CADAFW010000004.1:2165-28912 GCA_902787295.1 uncultured Bacteroidia bacterium | reverse complement strand
GACGGAGTCTCTATCTGGGCGTAGCCGTAGGTGCGGAATACGCTGCGGATGGTGTCGAAGATATAGTTGCGTTCGGCCATTTCCTGCGGTCCGAAGTCGCGCGTGCCCTTGGGTATGGATGGTTTCTGAGCCATGAGTTCGTCATTTTGTCGGGCAAAGTTAATAAAATGCGCGGAAAATCAGTATTTTTGCCGGAACACACTTATTTACGCTCATCCTTATGAAATCATTCTGGAAAACCGTCCTTGCCGTCATCGTCGGCATCATCCTCGTAAGCATCATCGGATTCATGTTCAGCATGGCGATATTCGGATCCATTGCCGCGATCGGCAGTGCGACCGCTCCGATGCCCAGATCGGGCGTGCTGGTGATGGATATGGGCAAGGTCGTGATAGGCGAGCAGGCCCAGGAAGTCAACCCCATGCAGTCCCTTTCCGGACGCGAGATGGTGGAGACCATAGGCCTGTGGGATGCGGTCCAGGCCATCAACACCGCAGCCGAGGACCCGGCGGTCGAGTATATCTGTCTCAAGACCGACGGCAACGCCAGCAGCCTGGCGGCCACCCAGGAGATACGCAAGTCACTCGAGAAATTCCGCGAGAGCGGCAAGGCCGTGGTTTCATACATCGAATCTCCCTCCACCGGCAGCTACTATCTCGCATCAGTCGCCGACAAGGTCTATATGACTGCATATTCCGGCGCCACCACTATGGTCACCGGCGTGGGATCCCAGATGATATTCCTGAAGGACCTTCTGGACAAGTTCGGAGTCAACATGCAGCTCATCCGCCACGGCAAGTTCAAGTCCGCCGGCGAGATGTACACGCGCAACGCCGCCAGCCCCGAGAACCTGATGCAGTATCAGGTTCTGGTCAATTCGCTCTGGAAATCCCTTTCCGGCGAGATTGCCGCCAGCCGCGGCATCAGCGTGGAGGAGCTCGACGACGCCATCAATTCGCTCAAGCTCTGCCTGCCCCAGGATTTCGTGGACTGCAAGCTGGTGGACGAACTTATGACCCGCGAGCAGCTCGAGGCCAAGCTCGCCTCCCTCTCTGTCAAGGAGTCTTTCAAGGACGTAAGCTTCATCAAGTTCGGTGACTACGTCTCCGCCAAGGTGGTGCCCGCCCGCAAGACCGGGCAGATCGCCGTCATCTACGCCAACGGCAACATCGTGGATGCCAACGACCCGGCCAACATCAGCGGCGACCGTTTCGCCGGCATAGTCCGCAAGGTTCGCGATGACGACAAGATCAAGGCCGTCGTCCTCCGCGTGAACTCCCCGGGCGGCAGCGTGCTCGCATCCGAGAAGATCAAGCACGAGCTCGACCTCCTCGGCGAGAAGAAGCCGCTCATCGCTTCCTACGGCGATTATGCCGCATCCGGCGGCTACTGGATCTCCAACAATTGCGACAAGATCTTCACCGACGCCGTCACGCTCACGGGCTCCATCGGAGTCTTCGGGCTCATCCCCGACCTCAGCAAGACGCTCAAGGATGTCGCTCACGTGAACGTGCAGGCCGTGACCTCCAACGCCCACGGCGACATGTACGGATTGATGCGCCCGTTCGACCAGGCCGAATATAAATATATGGAGCGCTCCATAGAGGACATCTACGAGCGTTTCACCACCATCGTGTCCGAAGGCCGCGGCATCCCCAAGGAGCAGGTCGACGAGATAGGGCAGGGCAGGGTCTGGACCGGCGCCGACGCGCTCGGAATCAGGCTTGTGGACGAGATCGGCACGCTCGAGGACGCCATCACCTACGCTGCGGTCGCAGCCGGCGATCCGGATCTCTCTTCCTGGGAGGTCAAGGGCTTCCCGAAGCCGCAGACCATCATGGAGCAGATGATGGCCTCGTTAGGTAAGGGCGAAATGGATGAAGAGGTCATCTTCCTGCGCAAGTTCGGCGACCTCACCAAGGTCCAGGTCCTGGCAAGGCTTCCGTTCGAACTTGAACTGAAGTACTAGCGGGCTTTGATTCCCCAGTCGGAGGGCCTGCACCGGGATTCGGAGGCCTCCTCCACGTCATCCGGAAGGGATGCGAAGAAGTCCAGTCCGGTCCGGGCCTCGAGCTCGTCCACGGACATCGAACAATCATAGAGGTAGTACCGCCTGTCGTCGTTTCCCATGATGAACGCGATGGAGCGGTACTTTCCGTAATCCTGTACCATCACGGCCTTGAAGAATGCATCCGGGACCACCACGCGGCGTTCCCCGATGGTGCCGTATCTGCCGCTGCCAATGACGGGGCCGGACACCACCCAGACCCTTCCGTATTCGCGTGCCCAGCGGCGGACCTGCCTTTCCAGGAAGTTCCAGTCGCCCTTGTTGAGCTCCTCGTTCTGCGGGCAGATGTTGGTGAGATAGAAGGTCTCGTCCATGGCCTCGCTGTCCCAGCGGAAGTCGCCGGCGCAGGCCATGTGACCCTTGGTCCAGCCGGAGCCGTAGTAGTCCTCCCGCATCGCCTGGTTACGCTTGCTGAAGTCCGGGTCCATCTGGAACATGCTGTTGTCCCTGTTGGCGTCGCCCCGGGTCTCGTCCTCGGTGAGCTCGTATGCGACCCACACCGGAAGCCGGGTTTCGGGGTTGTAGCAGGTCACGTATCCCTTGTGGGAGAGGATTACGTCGGTGGATGAAATCGCGGGCAGCTCGATATTGGCTTCGGGAGCCTGGAAATAGCATCCTGCCGCCGCGAGGAGCAGTGCGATGAGTCCGGTAACGGGTCTTTTCATTGCTTTGGGCTTTATCTTTTTTCCGGCCGGATACGGCCTTTGCTGATGCGTACCGCGTGGGTGGGGGATTCGAAGACCTTGCCGCCCAGGGTCACGGTTCCGCGCGGGCACTCCCGGAACCTGGTGAGCAGCGCGACCATCTTCCCGAAGGTCGGCCAGCTGAGTCCGCAAGGCTCCAGCAGGCGCCAGAGTACGAATTTCCAGTGTTTCAGCGCCAGGAGCGCGTCCACACCGATGCTGCTTCCGTCCCAGATGCCGTCGCGCACGGAGAGGAAATAGTCCTCCGCGATGTCGTCCGCCTCCGTGAAGCGTTCCATGTCGGCGCACAGGGTCTGTACGAAGCTCGGGTTGATCTCCCCGAACACCGGGAACACCTCGTTGCGGATGATGTTGCGCTTGTATTCGTTCTGCGCGTTCGTGCTGTCTTCGCGCCAGGAATGGCCTCCGGCCTTCATCCACGCCTCGATCTCAGCCCTTTCCGTGCCGAGAAGGGGGCGGAGCAGCCTCAGGCCTTCCGCGTTCACCGTATCGGCGGACATTCCCCTCATCCCCCGGCTGCCGGTGCCCCTGAGCAGGTTCAGCATCAGGGTTTCGGCGTTGTCGTTGGCATTGTGGGCGAGTGCGACGGCATCGAAGCCGTTCTCCTTCGCCGTACGGGCGAACCATCCGTAGCGCAGGTCCCTCGCGGCCATCTCAATGCTGATGCCGCGGGAATCCGCATACCCTTGCGTGTCGAAGCGCGTAACGAAACACTCCATTCCGTGCTCCGCGCACCACGCCCTCACGAAGGCCTCGTCCCCGTCCGACTCCTCCCCGCGCAGGGAGAAGTTGCAGTGGGCAACGGCGAAACGGGCCCCGGGAAAAAGTTCCGGAGCCCTGTTCGCGAGATACATCGAATCTATCCCGCCGCTCACCGCAAGGAGGATTCTCACTTCTTGTTGCTTATGGTGTAGGTGAAGTTGATGGCCACGAATTCCTTGAACTGGGTCTTGCTGGTCACGCCGTCTATCGTGATGATAGGGTCGTAGATGAGCCAGGTGTTGAGGCCGATCTTGAAGAACTTGGCAAGCTGCCAGGTGATCTTGTTGTCCCAGTTGATACGGTTGAACACGAACGGTTTGTTGAGGTAGTCCGTGAAGATGACCAGCTGGGTGTCATAGCCGACGACGTCGTTGATGCTCGCCTTGAAGTTGAGTTTCACCTGGGCACCGAACTGGAAGAGGGCGCTGTGATAGCCCAGGGTGAGGTCCGTCTCGTCGATCGGCTTCATACCGTAGCCCTTCTTGAGCTCGTTGATGGTACAGATGGTGAAACCGCCGGTGAGCGGTGCGATGTTGATGTTGAACCAGTTGGTCGGCGCCCACTCCATACCGAGCGCTATGTTCGTGTAGGCGGGGGAGAGGAAACCGGACTTGAGGGTCCCGCTCCAAAGCTTTGTCTGCTGATCCTGCACGTACTTGTCGTAGCTGTTGGTGAACTGCGAGCGGAAATCGAACGAAGCGGTGAAGTCCCACTTGCTGTTGTCGGCCGACCAGAGGAAGCCGTAGTTGAGCTGGAGGCGGTTGTCCCACTTGAGCAGGTCCTTGGCATAGACCGCCTTGGCGTCCATTCCGGCCGCGAGGGCGAGGGTGTTGTAGCCGCCGGCCGCCCAGCTGGTGAGGGAGGTCTGGTTGAATCCGAGGTCGAAATCGGCGGTCCTGGTCCAGTAGATGGACCTTTCGACCCTCTTGACCTCCTGCTCGGCCGCTTCGGTCAGCGCTTTCGCGGCCTCTTCCGCGGCGGTCTGCACGTTCTGCGCGTACACCGTTCCGGTCGCCGCGAGCGCAGCCAGGATGATTGCTATCTTCTTCATGGCGTATGTCCTAATATGAGATTGCGAATACCACGCGCCTGTGGGAAGGCTTCCCGGAATAGATGTCCACGCCCTCTTCCTCGCAGACGTAGCTGTCCACGGGGATGCAGCGGATGGTAGCCTTGGTGGCGTCCTTGATGGCCTGCTCGGTCTCGGTGGTGCCGTCCCAGTGGCAGAGCAGGAACTTGCCGGTCTGGATCTTCTCCTTGAACTCATCCCAGCTGTCGCACTTCTCCACGTTTGCGTCGCGGAATGCGAGCGCCTTGTTGTAGATGTTCTGCTGGATGTCGTCCAGGAGGGTGTGGATGTGCTCCGCAATGCCTTCCAGCGGCATTGTCTCCTTGGTGAGGGTGTCGCGGCGGGCGACTTCCACGGAACCGGCCTGGAGGTCGCGGGCACCCATCGCGAGGCGCACCGGAACTCCCTTGAGCTCCCATTCGGCGAACTTGAAGCCCGGGCGCAGTGTGTCGCGGTCGTCGATCTTGACGCTGTGTCCGAGGGCCTCGAGGGCCTTTTTCACGTCGGCCATCTTATCGAGGACGGCGTTGCGCTCCTCTTCGCCGCGGTAGATGGGCACCATCACCACCTGGATAGGTGCGAGGGCCGGAGGCAGCACGAGGCCGTTGTCGTCGCCGTGGGCCATTATGAGCGCGCCCATGAGGCGGGTGCTTACGCCCCAGGAGGTGGCCCAGACATATTCCTGCTTGCCTTCCTTGTTGGTGAACTGCACGTCGAAGCTCTTCGCGAAGTTCTGCCCGAGGAAATGGGACGTACCGGCCTGGAGGGCCTTTCCGTCCTGCATCATGGCTTCTATGGTGAGGGTGTCAAGCGCGCCTGCAAAGCGCTCGTTGGGGCTCTTGTGGCCTACGATGACCGGCAGGGCCATGGTGTTGCGGGCGAAGTCGGCATAGACGCCTACCATGGTCTCGGCTTCCTTCTGCGCCTCTTCGGAAGTGGCGTGGGCGGTATGGCCCTCCTGCCAGAGGAACTCCGCGGTGCGGAGGAAAAGGCGGGTGCGCATCTCCCAGCGGACGACGTTCGCCCACTGGTTGCACAGGATGGGGAGGTCACGCCAGGAGGTGATCCAGTTCTTGTAGGTGCTCCAGATGATGGTTTCGGAGGTAGGACGGACTATGAGTTCCTCTTCCAGTTTCGCCTCGGGATCCACCACCACGCCCTTGCCGTCGGGGTCGTTCTTGAGACGGTGATGGGTGACCACGGCGCACTCCTTCGCAAAACCTGCGACGTGCTCTGCCTCGCGGCTGAAGAAAGACTTGGGGATGAAGAGGGGGAAGTATGCGTTCTGATGTCCGGTCTCCTTGAATTTCCTGTCAAGGATGCTCTGCATCTTCTCCCAAATTGCGTATCCGTAAGGCTTGATGACCATGCATCCCCTCACCGCCGACTGCTCTGCGAGATCTGCTTTCAAAGCCAGATCGTTATACCACTGAGAATAGTTCTCAGCGCGTTTGGTAACCTCTTTTGCCATTGTTCTGATTGATAATCTGCATTTTTTTGCGACCTTTGCAATACACTATATCCAAACCGGGCATAATAATTGCGTGGCAAAGATACAAATTAATTCAATAGGAGGTATAAGGTATGAGACGGAGCTTAACACTTTTGCTGCCTTTGCTTTTGGCAATGACATCCTGTGGCACTTCAGCCCGGTATGCGCAGCAGCGGTTTCAGGACGGAATCTATGCCAGAGGCCTGGAAGCAGCGGCCTATCAACCTCTTACAGAGGAAGATTTCGAGGCTCTCGCTGCCGAAAGGATCGCCCGGAAACAACTTGATTCCCTCAACCTGGCTCACGGCCTGTTCTCCGACGGGTCCGAGAACTATACGGTAGTTTACGTGGATTATCCCTGGGTCTACGGCCCTTGGATGCGCAGTCGTTACATGGGTTCCTTCTGGGCCCGCAGCCCTTTCTATCACGGCTGGTACTGGGATGACTGGTACTGGGACCGCTGGTACATGGGCGGCTGGTACGATCCCTGGTACGACTGGGGCGTAGGCTTCTACTATGACTGGTACGGTCCGTGGTACCGCGGCGGCTGGTATGACCCTTATTGGGGCTACGGCTGGTACGATCCCTACTGGGGTTACGGCCCTTATGGCCATTACGGCTACTACGGCAGTTATTACGATCCTTACTGGGGATATTACGGCCACGGCTGGTATGATCCCTATTATTATGGCGGACATCACGGCGGATACGGACGCGACATCTATTACGGCCCCCGTTCATACACCGAACCTGTAGGCAGCCGCACCCATAACAGGGGCAATGCCTCATCCTACCGCAGGCCTTCGGTCGGCTTAGGCCAGGGCTCGGGCACCAGGTCCGGTGTCAACACCGTGACCAGGAGCACCGGCTACGGCAGCGCGGGCGGCACCGTGACCGGCGGAAGCAACGGCACGACCAGGTCCGGCAGTTCCGTCAGCAGGAGCACCGGTACCTCGAGGTCCGGAAGCTCCATATCCAGGAGCGGCAGCAGCGCCCCCAAGAGCTCCGGAAGCACTTCCTACGGCACTTCGGGCACGTCCAGGAGTTCCGGCGTCTCCAGGAGCACCGGCAGCTCTTCGGGCTCCAGCACCCGCGGAACCTATTCCGGCTCGAGCAGGAGCAGCAGCTCCGGATCCTATTCTTCCGGCTCCGGCAGCAGCTATTCAGGCTCAAGTTCCAGCCGTAGCTCTTCCAGCTCCAGCCGCAGCTCTTCCTACAGCTCCGGCTCAAGTTCCAGCCGCAGTTCTTCCTATAGTTCAGGAAGCAGCAGCTACGGCGGAGGCGGCGGTTCCCACAGCTCGGGCGGTGGAAGCAGCTCCCACAGCGGTGGCGGTGGCGGCGGCTCGCACGGTGGCGGCGGACGCAGATAGCGGATTCCGGTTCACTTCCCGTCAATGCTATGTCAAACATTTAAAAGTCAACCTGTCATGAAAAAGATACTTGTTTCAGTCGTCCTTCTCGGCGCCGCCGTCGCGGCAGGTGCCCAGACGATGTACGACGCGATGAACTACAGCCAGAACAACTATTACGGCACGGCTCGTTCCATGGCTCTCGGCAATGCGGTGACGGCTGTGGGAGGCGACCTGGGTACCATCGGCATCAATCCCGCCGGTTCCGCTGTCGCAGGCTACTCGCAGTTCACCATATCCCCCGGCATCTCGATGAGCTCGAGCGTGTCCAACTATTCTCCGGTCGGAGAACTTCAGTACGGCTCCCCGACCAATATCTCAAGGCGCAAGATGTTCATGCCGAACATCGGTTTCTCGCTCAACATGGACACGGGCAATGAATACGGCGTGAAGAACTGGACCATAGCGTTCATTTCCAACCACACCAATTCCTACCACAACGCTTTCGCGGGATTCGGCGTCAATTCGAACACCTCGCGCTTCGCGGAATTCGCCAGCGCGTGCACGGGCCTCGGCTCCTCCGTGTTCGACGGCGATCCCTATTATGACAGCGACGTGACCTGGGACCTGATCTCCGCCTACAAGGCCAACCTTTTCGGCAGCTACGGCGACGGCAGGCACTATGCCGGCAACACCACCACGCTGTCCCCGGACGGAGCCTATTCCTATGTTCCTTCGGATCTCAATCAGGCTTCCGAGGTGATCAGGGTCGGCTACAAGTCCGACATCCTGTTCAACGTGGGCGCCAATTTCAACGACTGGCTCTATCTCGGATTCAACATCGGAATGCCCACTGCAAGCTATCAGTATAAGGAATTCTATTCCGAGACCGCAGCCAATCCGGATATGTTCCCGATCATATTCATCAAGGACGGCCGCGAGGTCCCGACCAATTTCCGTTCAGGAAGTTCGGACTATTCCTATATTGCCGACGTGAGCGGCATCTACGCCAAGGTCGGCGCCATAATGCTCCCTACCGAAAGGCTGCGCTTCGGCGTCTCTTTCCAGACTCCCACCAGCTACACCGTCAAGGAGCAGTGGCAGTACGACGCGGCGTCCAATTACGACGACTCCCGCTTCAACGCCACTGCAAGTTCGCCCACCGGCAGCTATGAGTACTGCCTGAAGTCCCCGTATGTCCTCGATCTCGGCCTCGCCTACACCTTCGGCGCTTTCGGCCTCCTGAGCGTGGACTACGAGCTCATGGACTACAGCGTGATGAAGTTCAAGGACGTGTATGAGGATTCATTCTATTACGGTGACGACACCTTCCGCGTGGCAAACGAGGTCAACAATCTCTTCTGCGGCGCGTCCCACTCGCTGCGCGTCGGCGCCGAGGTGAGGGTGACCCCGATGCTTTCGCTCAGGGCCGGCTACTCCTTCATCACTTCTCCCGAGAAATACTACCAGGACAGCAACGGGAACACCGTCGGTCCCGACCTCTACAAGGATGACTTCGACAACTACCACAACAAGGTTGCGCTGCTTGACGGAGGCCACTACTACAACGACATGATCAAGTCGTTCTCCGCCGGTCTCGGCTATTCATCCAACGGCTCGTTCTTCTGCGATTTCGCGTTCAGGCAGAACAGGTATCCCACCAGCTGGTTCTCGCCCTATTACGACTATGTCAACTACAACAGCGCGGGTCTCGCGGTGAACGTGGCTTCGCCCAAGGTGCGCACCGACAGGGTGCTCAGGGAGTTTGTCCTGACATTCGGATGGAGATTCTAGGATAATGGAATATACAGCTAAGCAACTTGCACAGATACTCCACGGTACGGTGGAAGGCGATCCCGAGGCCACGGCTACCTCGTTCGCCAAGATAGAACACGGAAAGAAAGGCAATCTCTGCTTCTTCGCCAACCCGAAGTACGAGCAGTACGTATACTCCAGCAAGGCATCCATCTTGCTGGTAAACAAGGACTTCCAGCCGAAGGAGCCGGTCGTCCCGACACTGGTGAGGGTGGAGAATGCCTACACAGCCCTTGCGGATCTGCTGAAATATGTATCCGACCGCAAGAAGACCATACGCCGCCATCGCGGACGTTGCCGCATCGCGTGGAGCGCCAGGCTCGGCAAGAGCGTGTGGGTGGGCGATTTCGTCACCATCGGCAAGGAGTGCCGGATAGGGGACCGCACCAGGATCTGCGACAACGTGACCATAGGCGCGGGCACCACCATAGGCAAGGACTGCATCATCTACCCGGGAGTGCATATCTTCCCGGGTATGGTCATAGGTGACCGCGTCATCCTCCACGCGGGATGCATCATCGGAGACGACGGTTTCGGCAACGCGCCGCAGCCGGACGGCAGCTGGGAGAAGATAGAGCACGTCGGCAACGTCATTATCGGCAACGACGTCGAGATAGGCTCCAACACCACCGTGGACAAGGCTCCGATGGAGTCCACCATAATCGAGGACGGCGTAAGGATAGACAATCTCTGCCAGATCGCGCACAACGTGGTGGTCGGCAAGAATACCGCAATGGCCGCTATGACCGGTATAGCCGGTTCCGCGAAGATAGGCGAGGGCTGCATCTTCGGCGGGCAGGTGGGCATCGTGGGCCACATCACCGTGGCGGACCACACCACCGTCGGCGCGCAGGCCGGAGTCATAGGCAACGTGCGCCAGCCGGGGCAGGTCCTGCTCGGAATGCCGGCCATCCCGCGCTCCGCTTTCCTGAGGAGTTACGCCAAATTCAAGAAGGCCGGGGAGGAATAAAGGAAATTATTCGTATCTTTGCAGACTTTTATGAAACAGAGAACGTTAAGCAAGAGCTACTTGTTCTGGGGCAAAGGTCTGCATACAGGTTGCTATTCACATATGCGAATCAAGCCGGCATCGGTCGATACCGGCATTGTTTTCGTGCGCAGTGACAAGCACGTGGTCATCCCGGCCCTGGCCGAGAATGTGTCTTCCACCGCGCGCAGCACCACGCTTTCCGTGGGCCGCGTGTCTGTCGGCACCGTCGAGCACGTCCTTTCCGCCCTCACCGGACTCGGGATCGACAACGCCATTATCGACATCGACAACAAGGAAGTTCCCATCCTCGACGGCAGCGCCCGTTTCTACACCGACAAGATGGCCGACGACCCGCTCGTGGAGCAGGACGCCGAGCGCAAATGGGTGGAACTGGACCAGGAGGTCTGCTTCGAGAACCCCAGGACCGGTTCATACATCAAGCTCGTCCCCGCTGACGAACTGAGCATAGACGTCACCATAGATTTCGACTCCCGTGTCCTCGGAGTCCAGAAGACCCATTGGGACATGGGCTGCGATTATGTCAAGGAAGTCGCTCCCTGCCGCACTTTCTGCTTCCTCCACGAGATCCAGCATCTCGCGGCGCTGGGACTGGTGAAGGGCGGCGACGTGGAGAACGCCATAGTCGTGGTGGAGAAACCCGTGAGCGACAAGAAACTCTCCCGTCTCGCAAGGGCCTTCAACCAGCCTGAGCTGTCCGTCACCAGGGCGGGTTACCTCAGCAACCTAGAACTCCGTTTCCCCGATGAATGCGGCCGCCACAAGCTGCTCGACGTCATCGGCGACATGCGTCTCTGCGGAGGTTTCCTCAAGGCCCGCGTGGAGGCATACAAACCCGGTCACGCGACCAACACATCAGCAGCAAAACTCGTTAGGAATTTAATAAGATAGATATGGCAAAGATCCATCCTCTGGCAACCGTTCATCCGGGCGCGAAGCTCGGCGAGAACGTGGAAGTGGGCCCGTACGCATACATCGACGACAACGTGGAGATCGGCGACGGCACCAGGATACTTCCCCACGCAACCATCTTCTCATACGTCAAAATGGGCCGCGACTGCACCGTTTTCCCGGGAGCCGTCGTGGGCGCAATCCCGCAGGACCTCAAGTTCGACGGGGAGATCACCTATGTGGAGATAGGCGACCGCGTCAACATCCGTGAGTGCGCGACCATCAACCGCGGCACCAAGGCCAGCGGCAAGGGCGTGACCAGGATCGGAAGCGACACCCTCATAATGTCTTACGTGCACGTGGCTCACGACTGTACCGTCGGCAACCATTGCATCCTCGTCAGCTACGTGGGCATAGCCGGAGAGACCGACGTGGACGACTGGGCCATCATCGGCGGCGGCACCAAGGTGCACCAGTTCACCAAGATCGGCAAGCACGCCATGGTCGGCGGCAGCACCGGCGTGAACAAGGACATCCCGCCTTATTCCATCTGCGGCAGGGTTCCCATCTGCTTCGCCGGCATCAACATCGTCGGCCTGCGCCGCCGCGGTTTCGATTCCGACGTCATCCGCAACATCAAGGACATCTACGATACGATCTACTACCAGGGCTACAACATCTCCGACGGTTGCGCCAAGGTGGAGGCCGGTTTCCCCCAGAGCGAGGAGCGCGACACGATCCTCGAATTCATCGCGAATTCCAAGAGAGGCATCGTGAAGGCCTCCGATTCAAGCGAGAGGGGATCCATAGAGTAGTGCTCCTTTCGACGGCATATTTCCCTCCGATAGAGTTCTTCGCCCTCCTGGCGGAGAACTCT
This sequence comes from uncultured Bacteroidia bacterium, assembly GCA_902787295.1. Classification (GTDB taxonomy): domain Bacteria; phylum Bacteroidota; class Bacteroidia; order Bacteroidales; family UBA932; genus Cryptobacteroides. Next base: position 16,876 of record CADAFW010000004.1, on the reverse strand, counting down.
GTGGTTTATCTGGACCCGTTCGAGCACTATCAGAAACAGTCCTGGCGCAACCGCTGCCGAATCCTTGCCGAAAGCGGTCCCATGGACCTGAACTTCCCGGTCGTCCACGACGGCGACCTCTTCCACACCCCGGTGGGCAAGGTGCTCGTGGACTGGTCCACTCCGTGGCTCAGGCGCACCGAATACGCCATTGAATCGGCCTACTGCAGCTCACCTTTCTTCATCTACTACAGGGACGCTCTGTTCTCCATCCTGGATTCCCGCCCGGATACGCTCTGGGAACTGAACATGCGCCTGATAGAATACTTCTGCACCAAGATTGGCATCGCGCCGCAGATCAGGCTGACGGAAGAATACCTGCGCCCGCCGGTACCTCCGGAATTCGCTCCCGACTACAGGGAGGCCATCCATCCGAAACGTCCCAACACGATACTTGCGGACATGGGTCTCGACCGCGGATACTGGCAGGTCTTCCGCGACAGGTACGGCTTCGTGAAGGGCATGTCCATAATGGACCTCCTCTTCAACGAGGGGCCCGAAAGCATCTGCTGGCTGAAGCGCTAGAAACTGTAGATTACCGCGTCCGACCTTACGATCTCCGCATCGCCCACGGCCTTTACGCTGAGGCTGGGCGCGGCGTTGTGGAACCTCCATCCGCCGAGGCGGAAGGTCTCTCCCTCGCCCTGGAGCGGATAGACGCGTTCCCCGCAAACGGTGAGTTCGACCGTGCCCTTGAAGGTCAGCGCGAGGTCGACGCATCCGAATTCCAGGCAGTCGGCGAATCCGCTGAGTTCCACGCTCTCACCGTCGGCAAGGCTGATGTTCTTCCTGGTGTTTTTCTTGACAGGGGTCTTGCCCTGGGGGAAGAGGCCGAAATCCGAGAGGAAGATGGTGGCTCCGTCGGCGATGCACTGGAGTTCCTTGGGGGTGGGGAAGATGGAAGACTGGACCTCATAACCGGCCGCGGTGATGGCACCGATGTATTCCTTGGTGAGGAGGTCGGCCTTCATCGACGAGACTCCGCAGCGGCCTCCCAGGCTGTCCAGCTTGGCGATCACCTCGTCCGCGGGGCGCCTGCCGGGATCCCAGAGGATGAGGCAGTCGGAGATGGAGCGGGCGTATTTCAGGGCCTCGTAGTCCTCGTCGAAGGCGATGAATCCGTCGCCCAGGACTTCCTTGGCCATCTCGTATGCCTTTGTCTCATTGGTATGGAGCATGGGGATGATGCCGTATTCCTTGCAGGCGGCCAGATGCTCCTCGAAGGTCGGGATGGGCTTGCGGAATTCCGGATCCGTGGATGCGAGGACGTAGTTGTCGCGCAGTTCCTGGAAATCGTGCTCCGGGTAGCGCACCGGCTCCTCTATCTTCGTGTATCCGTCCTTGTTCCGCATCGTGCGGTTGATGCTCTTGTCGTGCATTATGACGAGTACGCTGTCCCTGGTGTAGTGGACGTCGCATTCGATGGCTGTGTATCCCATCCTGGCGGCCATGGCCACGGCGGCCGGGCTGTTCTCGGGGATGAGGCTGTCTACGTGGGCGCCCCTGTGGGCGACTGACATCGGGACCTTGTGCGCGGGAGCACTGCAGGCGAAGGCGGCGGCGAGGGCCGCGAGGATGATGAGGAGACGTTTCATGTTGTAAAGTTAAAAATAAATACGTACATTTGCACCCGTGAAAGAGATGGGAGGCCCGGGACGGGGCTTCCTTTTTTATTGATATGAAACAGGACGAACTGCAGAAAGTATTGGAGCAGGCTGCGCAGGAGCGGGGCTGCAAGGTCGTTGACCTGATGTTCAACGACGACGACAACATCTTCGAGGTGACCATCGACAGGGACGGCGCCCCGGTGGACCTCCAGGACTGCGAGCACGTGCACAGGGCCGTGCTGGCCGCCTTCGACCGCAACGTCGAGGACTATGCGCTCACGGTCGGCTCCGTCGGCATCAGCGCCGAGGAAGCGGACGCCCTGCTTGCCGAAGATAAATCAAACAAGTAAGATACAGATGGAAAAAGAAAAAACAGTGACTCTCATTGATGCCTTCAAGGATTTCAAGGAGGAGAAGAACATCGACCGCCCCACTATGATGGGCGTGCTCAAGGACGTGTTCCTTACCCAGATAGCCAAGACCTACGGCTCCGCCGACAACTTCGACGTCATCGTCAACGTGGACAAGGGTACCTGCGAGATCTACCAGAACTTCGAGATCGTCGAAGAGGTGGAGAATCCCAACGCCGAGATGACCCTCGACCAGGTCCGCGAGGACAGCGGCGACGACGACTACGAGGTGGGCGACTCCTACGCGAAACTCCTTCCGCTTGCTGCTTTCGGACGCCGCGGCATACTCAACATCCGCCAGAACCTCCAGGGCCGCATCATGGACATCGAGAAGGCCAATGTCTTCAAGAAATACTCCGAGAAGGTCGGCGAGCTCTTCTCCGGCGAGGTCTATCAGACCTGGGCCAAGGAAGTGCTCATCCTCGACGAGGACGGCAACGAGCTCCATATCCCCAAGAGCGAGCAGATCCCGGGCGAGCGCTTCAAGAAGAGCGACTCCGTCCGCGCCATCATCAAGAGCGTGGAGATGAGGAACAACACCACTCCTTACATCACCCTCAGCCGTACCAGCGACGAGTTCCTCGAGAGGCTCTTCGAGCAGGAGGTGCCCGAGATCGCCGACGGCCTCATCACCGTCAAGAAGGTGGTCCGCGTGCCCGGCGAGCGTGCCAAGGTGGCAGTGGAGTCCTATGACGACCGCGTGGATCCCATCGGAGCCTGCATCGGCGTCAAGGGTGGCCGTATCCTCGGCATCGTCCGTGAGCTCCGCAACGAGAACATAGACGTCATCCAGTACAGCCAGAATCCTACGCTCATGATCACCCGCGCCCTTGCTCCCGCACACATCTCTTCCATCGACATGGGACAGGGTCCTGAGGACAAGGTCAAGGTATTCATGCTTCCCGACGAGGTCCGCAAGGGTATCGGCCGCGGCGGCGTGAACATCCAGCTTGCAGGCAAGCTCGTGGACCGCGAGATCGAAGTCTGGAGGGAACTCCCGAAGGGCGCAGTGGAAGATGACGAGGACGACGTGCTCCTCAGCGAATTCACCGACGAGATCGAGCCTTGGATCATCAAGAAGCTCGAGGATATCGGCTGCGACACCGCCAAGAGCGTGCTCGCCCTCGATCCGGAAGACGTCGCCAAGCGCGCCGACCTCGAGGATGAGACCGTAGCCGAGGTGATGAAGGTCCTCCGTGCGGAGTTTGAAGACTAAAGAATAAAAGAAAACGACAACGAATGGCAGATATCAGAATAAGTAAACTCTTAAAGCAGTTCAACATCGGCCTCGGCGACCTCGTGGAGTTCCTTCACAAGCAGGGCGCTGACGTCGACGAGAACCCGAACGCCAAGGTGTCCGACGAGTATTTGCCGGCCATCCACAAGCAGTTCGGAAAGGATCTCGAGGCCAAGCAGGCCGCAGAGAAGGTGGACGTCCACCTGACGGACATCCTCGAAAAGTCCGGACGCAAGCAGTCCAAGGCTGACGAAGACGAGGAACCCGAGCAGGAGACGATCATCAAGAGCAACACGTTCATCAATTCCAAGAAGGCCGCCCCTGCGGTCGAGAAGCCGGCTGTGCCGGAGCCGAAGCCGGAACCGAAGCCCGAGCCGAAACCCGAGCCGAAGCCGGAACCGAAACCGAAACCGGAGCCGAAGCCGAAGCCGGAACCGAAGCCCGAGCCGGAACCGAAGCCCGAACCGGAGCCGGAACCCGTGCCCGTGGCAGAGCCGGAGCCCAAGTCCGAGCCTGCGCCGGAGCCTGAGAAAGAGGTGTCTGCCAACCTCGAGAAGACGCCGGAAAAGCCGGCTGAAAAGGCCTCCGAGCCCGCTGCAGAGGAGAAAAAGGCCGAAGCTCCCAAGGAGGAGCCCAAGTCTTCCCTCAAGGTGGTCGGCAAGATAGACCTCAGCCAGTTCGAGCGCAAGCCCGTCAAGCGTGAGCGCATAGCCAAGGGTACCCAGAAAGTGGACGTCGCCAAGGCCGGAGCCAACATCGACCGCAATGCGGGCAAGAAGGACAACGGCCGCCAGCAGCAGGCCGCACAGTCCCAGGGCAAGCGCCGCCGCGACCGTGGCGAGCGCCTGAAGGCGCCTCTCACCGAGGCCCAGCAGGAGGAGATGCAGAAGCAGATCCAGAAGCAGGTCAAGGAGACTTACGCCAAGATGAACGAGGGCAAGAAGAACAACTTCGGCGCGAAGTACCGCAAGGAGAAGCGCGAAGCCGCCGCCCAGAGGACCCAGGAGGAGCTCGCGGAAGCAGCTGCCGAGCAGAAGACGCTGAAGGTCACCGAGTTCGTCACCGTGAACGACCTCGCCACCCTCATGAACAACACTCCGGTGGTCAAGGTTATCGGCGCCTGCATGAGCCTGGGCCTGATGGTTTCCATCAACCAGCGCCTCGACGCCGAGACCCTCGTTCTCGTGGCTGAGGAATTCGGCTACAAGGTCGAGTTCGTGACCGCGGAGATCTCCGAGGAGATCAGTTCCGCCGGCCAGCCCGACCGTCCCGAGGACCTGGTACCGCGTCCGCCTATCATCACCGTGATGGGTCACGTCGACCACGGCAAGACCTCGCTGCTCGACTACATCCGCAAGACCAACGTCATCGCAGGCGAGGCCGGCGGTATCACCCAGCATATCGGTGCATACAGCGTGAAGCTCGAGGACGGCAGGAGGATCACCTTCCTGGACACCCCGGGACACGAGGCCTTCACCGCAATGCGTGCCCGCGGTGCGCAGCTCACCGACCTTGCGATCATCATCATCGCTGCCGACGACGCCGTAATGCCGCAGACGGTCGAGGCAATCAACCATGCGCAGGCTGCAGGCGTGCCCATGGTGTTCGCCATCAACAAGATAGACAAGCCGGGCGCAGATCCCGAGAAGATCCGCCGCCAGCTTTCCGAGATGAATATCCTCGTCGAGGACTGGGGCGGCAAGTACCAGTGCCAGGAAATCTCCGCGAAGAAGGGTCTCAATGTCGAGGAACTGCTCGACAAGGTCCTTCTGGAGACCGACATCCTCGAGCTCAAGGCCAATCCCAACAAGCTCGCTTCGGGTGCCGTCATCGAGTCCTCCCTGGACAAGGGCCGCGGCTATCTCGCCACCGTCCTCGTGCAGGAGGGAACCCTTCGCCAGGGCGACGTGATCCTCTGCGGCGCTTTCTACGGCCGCGTGAAGAGCATGTTCAACGAGCGTGGCCAGAAGGTCACCGAAGCCGGTCCTTCGACCCCCGTCTCCGTGCTCGGTCTCAACGGCGCCCCCGCCGCTGGTGAGAAGTTCAACATCCTCAGCGACGAGCGCGAGGCCAAGAGCATCGCCACCAAGCGCGAGCAGCTCATCCGTATCCAGGGCATCAAGACCCAGAAGCACATGACCCTCGAGGAGATCGGCCGCCGTATCGCAATCGGCAACTTCAAGGAACTCAACATCATCGTCAAGGGTGACGTGGACGGTTCCGTGGAGGCCCTCTCCGATTCCCTCATCAAGCTCAGCACCGAGGAGGTCCGCGTGAATGTCATCCACAAGGCCGTGGGCGGCATCTCCGAGTCCGATATCCTCCTTGCCGAGGCTTCCGATGCGGTCATCGTCGGCTTCCAGGTGCGTCCTTCCGTCGAGGCCCGCAAGGCCGCCGAGCGCGAGGGCATCGAAATCCGCCTGTATTCCGTCATCTACGACTGTATCAACGAAGTCAAGGACGGTATCGAGGGTATGCTCGAGCCTGAGAAGAAGGAGGAGGTCATCGCCACCGCCGAGGTCAAGCAGACCTTCCACATCAGCAAGGTGGGCACCATCGCCGGATGTATCATGCGTGAGGGCAAGATGGTCCAGAAGTCCAAGGTGCGTCTGATCCGCGACGGTATCGTCATCTACACCGGAGAGCTCGCTTCTCTCCAGATCGGCAAGGATGCCGTGAAGGAGGTGCCTGCGGGCAAGGAGTGCGGTATGGCGATCGCCGGATACAACGATATCAAGGAAGGGGATCTCATCGAGGCCTTCACCATCGTCGAGATCAAGAGGACCCTGTAAGCCGGCCTCTTGGCCATCCGGCTTTTGGCCTCAAAGCAATACCCCCGTCGGTGCCTGAAATGATTGTTAACGGCACCGCTGGGGGTATCGCTTTTCGGCTCGTCGCCAGTTTGTGTGGAGCTTTTCCGCGGATCCGGATATTCCGGCGGATTAAGCCGGCACCCCCTCCCTTCCGGTTCCGTTAACCCTCATTTCAGGAACCGGTGGGGAGGGGGTACTGGCGTAAACAAGCCGAGGAACTATCTGTAGGAGCCGTCGGAGAAGGCGTATTCCATCCTGGGACGCTTGTCCCAGCCGCCGCGAGTGAAATCGGGAACCTCCACGGGGGCGCAGCCGTGATTGATGGAGATGCTTCCGAGTTCGGCGAGGCAGCACCAGGTCGCGAGGTCATAGACGTCCATGTCGACGGGGAGACCGTAATGCAGGCAATAGATGAGACGGTAGTCCATTATGAAATCCATTCCGCCGTGACCGCCGACCCTGAGCGCAGTCTGCTTGAGCTCATCGTCGAGGATTGGAGTGGGATACATCGCCTTGAGGGCGTCCACCGCCTCCTTGGGATAGGCACCGTGGCCCCCGCGGGTGTCATGGCCGAGCCCGAGGGAATCCGAAGTTTCCTGGGTGACGAAAATCTGCTCCACGGGGTATTTGGCGGCATATCCCTTCGTACCAACGAGCTGGTACATCCTGTTGTAGGGACGCGGCGTCATCACGTCGTGCTCGATGAGGACGGTCCTGCCCTGCGCGGTACCCATAAGGGTGCAGGTGAGGTCGCCGTTCTGGAAATCCGGCGCTTCCTCTCCCTGATACTTCATTACTGCAGCGCGACCCGCCTTGGCATCGGTCTCCATCGCCACGAGCGTGGTGAAACGGTCGCCGCGGTTGATGCCGAGAGCCTGTGCTACGGGGCCCAGACCGTGGGTGGGGTAGACGTCACCCTTGACCTTGCGGTTGTAGTCGAGCCTCCAGTTGTTCCAGTATTTGTCCCAGAACGGCTCCAGGCAATGGATGTATGCACCTTCCGCGTGCACGAGTTCGCCGAAGAGGCCTTCACGCGCCATCGCGATGGTGGCGAGCTCGAAGAAATCGTAGCAGCAGTTCTCCAGGATCACGCAGTGCTTCCTGGTCTTCTCGGACATGTTCACGAGGTCCCAGCAGTCCTTGAGCGTCATCGCGGACGGGACTTCCACGGCGGCGTGCTTGCCGTTCTCCATGGCGCACATGGCCACGGGCACGTGGTGGAGCCAGTCGGTGCAGATGTACACGAGATCGATCTCCGGATTCTTGCAGAGGTCCTTGTAGGCCTCCTCGCCCACATAGACGAGCGGGAGTTCCTTCCCGGGAGCCTTGCGCTTGAAATAGGCGATTGCAGTGTCGGCCCTTTCCTGGTCGACCTCGCAGATGGCCACTACCTTGGACCAGGGCACGTCCTGGTACCGGCGGACGGCGTCCCTGCCGCGCATTCCAACGCCGACGAATCCGACTCCGACGGTGTCTATGGCGGGTGCCGAGTAGCAGATCATGTCTTCCTGCCCGGCCGGTCTGGCGGGCACTTTGGTCTTGATGATGTTGTCCTTGCAGCAGGCGCAGAGTGCGGCCGCAGCGACGATGATGGCCACGAACAATTTCTTCATATCGGTAAATGTTTGAGTGTTATCGCTGGTAAAAGGAAAAACCGGCGCAGGGGCCGGATAATGGTTGGAGTATCAAGATTCGAACTTGAACTGCAAGTGCCAAAAACTTGAGTGCTGCCATTACACCATACTCCAATTCCGACGTCAAAGGTAGGAAAAATCTTGCACTTTCGGGCTTGATTTGCTACTTTTATCCTCGTATGAAAAAGATGCTAGCAATCGCGGCGGCGCTGCTCATGGCTGTTGCCCTGCATTCCCAGGAAGTGAAGGATGTCAATTTCGTCTACACGGAAGCATCCGACCTCACCCTCATCGGTAAGATAATCGATACTCCCAACCCGTACCACAGGGTGGATACCGTGAAATACAAGGGCTTCACGAAGGGGGAGAACACCCAGGTGCGCTGCTCTTCCGGCATCGCCGTGGCGTTCAGGACCGATTCCCGCATCATCACCGTAAGCACGGAGTACGGATTCCAGGACTTCGCGATCAACACCATGCCGCTGGCCTACCGCGGATACGACCTCTACTATAAGGACGGCGGCGACTGGGTATGGGCCGGAGCGGCCGCTCCCAAGTTCAAGGCTGACCAGAGCGCGCCCGTGGTCGTCGCAAGGTATATGGACGGTTCCATGAAGGAATTCATAATGTACCTGCCTATCTACAGCGAGGAGTATTCCGTCAAGATAGGCACCGAGGATGGTTCCGTCATCGAGGCCATCGCCCCTCCCTTCCGCCACCGCGTCGCCATCTTCGGCTCCAGCTACACCCACGGCATCAGCTGCAGCCGCGCCGGCATGACCTATCCGGCACAGTTCACCCGCCATACGGGCATACAGCTGCTTTCCCTCGGATGCTCCGGCAACTGCAAAATGCAGCCGTACTTCGCCGACGTGCTTGCCGACGTGGACGCCGACGCCTTCATCTTCGACGCTTTCTCCAATCCTGGAGCCAAGATGATAGAGGAGCGCCTCTTCCCGTTCATCGAGCGCCTGCAGGACGCCCATCCCGGCGTCCCGCTCATCTTCCAGCAGACCATCTATCGTGAGAGCCGCAACGTGAACGCGCGTACCGATTCCACGGAGCAGGCGAAGATCGACATGGCCGAGAAGATGATGAAAGAGGCCTGCAGGAAATACAAGGATGTCTATTTCGTGCATCCGAACGCTTCCGCGGCGCACGAGTCGTCCGTGGACGGAACCCACCCCGATGACTACGGCTACTATCTCTGGGCAAGGTCCATAGAGAAGCCGGTCCTCAGGATTCTCAGGAAATACGGAATAAAATAACAATACATGATGCGCAGACTGATAACCATTTTCCTGTGCGCCTCGCTTGCCGCCGGCAGTGCGTTCGCGTGGAATCCCGCAGGCGACAGGATCAAGACCAGATGGGCCGCCGAGGTGAGCCCGGAGAATGCCCATCCGGAGTATCCCCGTCCACAGATGGTCCGTGCGGACTGGATGAACCTGAACGGGCTCTGGAACTATGCCATCACCGACGTCGACGCCGACGCTTTCACCGGCGTGGGGCAGATACTCGTGCCGTTCTGCGTCGAGTCGTCCCTTTCCGGAGTAGGCCGCACGGTGAGCCGCAGCGATGCCCTCTGGTATGAAAGGTCCTTCACGGTCCCGAGGTCTTGGAGGGACAAGGACAAGAGGGTGATCCTGCATTTCGGTGCCGTGGACTGGAAGGCCGAAGTCTGGGTCAACGGAACCAAGGTGGGCGAGCACACCGGCGGCTACACGCCGTTCTCGTTCGACATCACCCCTTATCTCAAGAAAAACGGCCCCGAGACCGTCAGGCTCAAGGTTACGGATGCTACCGACAACAGCTACCAGCCCCGCGGCAAGCAGGTCAGCAACCCCCGCGGCATATGGTACACCGCAGTGACCGGCATCTGGCAGACCGTATGGCTCGAGCCTGTGGCGGAAAGCCATATCGAGTCTTACGGCGTGGCATACAACCACGAGGGCGGCACCCTCGGAGTGGCCGCGAAGGTCGAGGGAATGAAGGCCGGTGACCAGATAATGGTCGAGCTCCTGGACGGAGGCGTGGGCTACAATCCCGAAACCCCTTCCGCGGACGTGCTTTTCCGGGAGGTCACCGAGCGCCGTTTCGTATCGTTCGCGCTTGACAATCCCCGGATGTGGTCGCCGGACGATCCGTATCTTTACGGCTTGAAGATCAGCCTCTTGCGCAAGGGCAAGGTCATAGACTGCGTGAACGGCTACACTTCTGTGAGGACCATCGAGGTCAGGACGGACCCGGGACAGAACCGCAACCGCAATCACTACAAACGCATGGTCCTGAACGGCAGCAACCTGTTCCAGTTCGGACCGCTGGACCAGGGCTGGTGGCCGGACGGACTCTACACGGCTCCGACCGATGCCGCGCTGCGCTTCGACATAGAGCGCACCAAGGCCTGGGGCTTCAATATGATACGCAAGCACATCAAGGTGGAGCCTGCCCGCTGGTACTACTGGTGCGACGTGTTCGGGATGATGGTCTGGCAGGATATGCCCTGCATCGCGGACCACGACAAGAACGTGGCACGCGACGAGCGCGTGAAGAAGAACAGCGCGAACACCTGGGCGATGGACAGCTACATAGGCGGCACCGACGCCGAAATCCCGCGCGAGTGGAAGGAGAATTATTATAAGGAATGGGGCGAGATAATGGCTTCCCTGCGCAACTTCCAGTGCATAGTGATGTGGGTCCCGTTCAATGAGGCCTGGGGCCAGTTCGACACGGAGGAAGTGGTGAAGTTCACCCGCGAGAGGGACGATTCCCGCCTCGTCAACGAGGCTTCCGGAGGCAATTTCCACTTCTGCGGCGACGTGCTGGACGTGCACCACTATCCCTGTCCGGCGATGAACGCCTTCGAGTCCAAGTTCTGCAACGTGCTCGGCGAATATGGTGGAATAGGATTCCCCGTCGAGGGGCACCTGTGGTCACCGGACGGCAACTGGGGCTATTTCAAGCAGAAGACCAGCGGCAAGGAGGTGCTCGACCAGTACGAGGACTTCGCGGAGATGTTGAAAGTCTTCATCGGCACCGGCTGCTCGGCAGCGGTGTACACCCAGACCACTGACGTGGAGATAGAGGTCAACGGACTGATGACCTACGACCGCTTCGTCAAGGTGGACGAAGAAAGGCTGAGGGAGATCAACAGGTCCGTCATAGCGTCGATGGAAGAATAGCCTCAGCGCTTGGATTTGAAGAACCCGGTGACGAGTTCGGAGCACTCTTCGGCAAGCACGCCGGAGAGTGTTTCCGTTCTGGGGTGGAGCAGCGACCTGCGTCCCCCTCCGGGAGAGGCCGGGTCGGCGCTGAAAAGGCTGTAGCCGCGTTTCGGGTCGTCCGCTCCCCAGACTATCCTGCCCACCTGTGCCCAGCACAGCGCGGCGGCGCACATCGGGCACGGCTCCACGGTTACGTAGAGGGTGCAGTCGTCCAGATATTTGCCGCCCACCGCTTCGGTGGCGGCGGTGAGCGCTATCATTTCGGCGTGTGCGGTGGGGTCCTTGAGCCTTTCGGTCATGTTGTGCCCCCTGGCTATGACCCTTCCGCGCGTCACCACCACCGCTCCGATGGGCACTTCGCCCTCGGCTGCGGCCGCCTGCGCTTCGCGCAAGGCCTCCCTCATGAATCTTTCATCCTGTTCCATCACGGCAAATATAATTCGTATCTGCGCCTGTTGCAAATCTTGGCAAAAAGTTTTAAATTTGTTTCATGAAACTTTTTCTGGTCGACGGTCACGCACTGGTCTTCAAAATGTACTACGCCTTCCTTGGCCGCCCTATGATCAACAGCAGGGGAGAGGACACTTCCATCCTCTTCGGATTTACTAAATATCTGTTGGAACTCATTGCACGTGAGCAACCTACGCATATCGCGGTCAGCTTCGATCCGCCCGGAGGGACCTTCCGCAACCAATTGTATCCCGAGTACAAGGCGAACCGTTCCGAAACTCCGCAGCTCGTCATAGATGCCCTGGAGCCGCTGACGGCCATCGTGAAGGCGATGAACATCCCGGTGCTGATGATTCCGGGTTTCGAGGCCGACGACGTGATAGGCTCCATGGCCAAGCGCAGCGCCGCGGAAGGCTTCGAAGTGTATATGGTCACGCCGGACAAGGACTACGGCCAACTCATAGGGGAACACATACTCCAGTACAAGCCCGGCAAGAGCGGCGCCGACAACGAGATACTCGGTCCGGCCGAAGTCTGCGAGAAGTGGGGTATCAGCCGCCCGGAACAGGTGATAGACATCCTGACCATCTGCGGAGACTCCTCCGACAACGTGCCCGGAGTGCAGGGCGTGGGCCCCGTGGGTGCGTCCAAGCTCCTTGCCGCATACGGCAGCGTGGAAGGCATCTACGCCCATCTGGATGCGCTCACCCCGCGCCAGAAGGCCCTTTTCGAAGCCGCCGCGGACCATATCGATCTCTCCCGCCGGCTCGTTACCATCAAGACCGACATTCCGTTGGAGACCACTGCGGACGACATGGTGCTTTCCGGAGTGAACAATGCAGCCGTGGGCGAACTGCTCAAACGCTACGAGATGCCCTCGCTTCTCAGGATGCTTTCCAAGATAGCCGATCCCGAGCCCGGTACCCCTGCCGCTCCGGAGCAGCCCTCCGTGGAACTGAAATATGAGATTGCCGGTCCTGCGGAAATCGCCCGTGCCGCCGCAGCGGAGAAGGCCGTGGCCATGAACCTCAAGGGGGACAGCCTCTGGATGGCCGCTTCCGGATATGTCGCGGAAGGCGCGCCCTCGCAGTTCAAGGCGATCCTCGAGGACGAAGGCATAATGAAGGTGGGTGCGGACATCAAGTCCCAGATGAACGTCCTCGCCGGGCAGGGCATCATCGTGCGCGGATTCCTGCGCGATACCGAACTGATGCACTATCTTCTCAATCCCGAGCGCAGCCACAGGCTGGACGTCCTCGCCAAGGCATATCTGGGCGTCGACCTGGAGCCGCAGGACGCCGCGGGCTCCACCGGGTCGCTCTTCGACGAGCAGCCGGGCGAGGCCGGGCCGGACAGGGCCCTGGAGACGGCTGCCCTGCTCAGGCTGGGCGAAGCGCTGGCCGCGGAACTCGCCAAGGTCCCGTCCGCGGAAAAGCTGTACGGGGACATCGAGGAGCCGCTCATCGGGGTGCTTGCGCGCATGGAGGAGGTCGGCGTCAAGGTGGACGTCGCTTCCCTCCGGGAGTTCGCCGATTTGCTCCGCAGCCAGATGGCCGTCCGCGAGAAGGAAGTGCGCGAACTGGCCGGCGAGCCGGAGCTCAACGTCAGCTCCCCCAAGCAGATAGGTGAGGTCATCTTCGAGAAACTCAAGCTCGATCCCAAGGCGAAGAAGCCGAAGAGCGGCAACTGGCCCACCGACGAGCAGACCCTTACGGAACTCTCCGGCCGCAGCCCCATCATCGACGCCATCCTGGACTACCGCGGACTGCGCAAGCTGCTGAGCACCTACATTGAGCCGTTCCCGGGCTACATACGCTCCGACGGCCGCGTGCACACGACCTTCAACCAGGCGCTCACGTCCACCGGAAGGCTTTCCAGCTCGAATCCCAACCTGCAGAACATCCCCATCCGCACCGAGCGCGGCCGCGAGATACGCAAGGCCTTCGTGCCGGGTGCCACGGGCCGGGTGATGATGTCAGCCGACTATTCCCAGATCGAACTCCGCATCATGGCGCACCTGAGCGGTGACGAACACCTCTGCAGCGCCTTCCGCAGCGGCATCGACGTACACGCCGCCACCGCTGCGAAGATCTTCCACATCCCCGTGGAAGAGGTGAGCTCCGACCAGCGCAGGGTGGCCAAGACGGCCAACTTCGGCATTATGTACGGCATATCCTCGTTCGGCCTGAGCCAGCGTCTGAAGTGCTCCAGGACCGAGGCGAAGAAGATCATAGACGACTATTTCGCGTCCTTCCCCAGCATACGCGGATTCATAGACAAGACCCTGGAGGGCGCCCGCGCCAACGGATACGTGGAGACCATCTTCGGCCGACGCCGCTACGTCCCCGACGTGTCCAGCCACAATGCGACCGTGCGTGCGCTTGCCGAGAGGAATGCCGTGAACGCCCCCATCCAGGGCAGTTCCGCCGACATTATCAAGCTTGCGATGATCGGCGTGGACAGGCGCCTGCGCGAAGAGGGCCTGGAATCCCGTATGGTCCTCCAGATACACGACGAACTCGTGCTCGAAGTCCCCGAGGCGGAGATAGAGCGCGTACGCGCCCTGCTCATCGAGGAGATGGAGGGCGTGGTCAGTCTTTCCGTTCCACTCACAGTAGAATGCAACTATGGCAGCACCTGGCTTGAAGCCCATTGATGAACTCGTGCGCCGCGCCATCATCGGCGACGGAGCCGCCTTCACCCAGCTCTGGGACACCAACATAGACTCGCTGAAGTCCTACCTCAAGTCTTCCATAAAGGGGCTTGACGACTTCTTCGTGGACGACATCTGCTCCAAGAGTTTCGAGAAGGCTTTCCGGCAGATCCGCAGTTACGACCCCTCCAAGAGCCGTTTCTCCACCTGGCTCAAGGTCATCGCGCACAACACCGCGCTGGATACCCTGGAGCAGGAGGCGAGGCTGCAGCGGGGCTACGTCCACATTGACGCCGACGAGCGCCAGACGATGATGCTGGAAGGCATCAGCGACGAGCTGGATTCGCCGCTGGACAACATCATCCGCAACGAGGACGAAGAGACTACCCAGAAATATATAGAAGGTCTTCCGGACCTCTACCGCGAGGTCGCCCGCCTGCGTCTGGTGGAGGGCCTCCAGTACAGGGAGATAGCCGAGGAACTGGATATGGAACTCAATACCGTGAGGACCCGTATCCGCAGGGCCAAGGCACAGATAGACAAAATGAAATCAGACAATAATACCGAAGAACAATGAAAAAGATCCTGGCAATCGCAGCACTGCTGCTCCCGATGCTTCTTTCCGCGCAGAACAATCCCGTGGC
>CADAFW010000004.1:0-2117 GCA_902787295.1 uncultured Bacteroidia bacterium | reverse complement strand
GTCCGCATGGAATGGGCCGAAGACGGCGTGTTCGAGGACAACGCCACGCTGGCCATCGTCAACCGCAGGCTGCCCGTACCGGCATTCAAGGCCGTCCCGGCAGGGGAGGGCGTGACCATCAGGACCGACCGCCTCACCCTGGTCTACAAGGGCGGGGAATTCAGCGGGGACAATCTCAGCGTCTCGTTCAGGATGAACGGGAAGAAGGTCACCTGGACCCCCGGGGCCGACGATTCCGGCAACCTGCTGGGCACCGCGCGCACGCTGGACGGATGCCGCGGGTTCCACAGGGTCAACAGCAAGGACGATCCCATCGAGCCCGGCGTGCTTTCGCGTGACGGCTGGGCCATAGTGGACGAAAGCGAACGCCATATCCTCGTCAAGGACGATTCCGACTGGGGGGAGTGGGTTGCAGTACGTCCGGAGGGTCGCCGCAAGGACCTTTACATTTTCGCATACGGCCACGATTACCTCGCCGCCCTCAGCGATTTCACCAAGGTCGCGGGCAAGGTGTCCTTCCCTCCGAAGTACACCCTCGGCTATTGGTGGAGCCGCTATTGGGCCTACTCCGACGCCGAACTGCTGGAGATTGCGGGTGAGATGAAGGAGCGCGGGATCCCCATGGACGTGTTCATCATAGACATGGACTGGCACGAGACCTGGAAGCCCATGCAGGAGCGTCTCGGTCCTGACGAGCTTGGCGAGAGCCGCGGCTGGACGGGATATACCTGGAACCGCAACCTCTTCCCGGACCCGCAGGCCTTCCTCGGCGAACTGCACGCCCTCGGCTACAAGACTGCGCTCAACTTGCACCCGGCCTCCGGCATACGCCCCTACGAGGAGTGCTACGAGCGCTTCCGCAGCGAATACCTTTCCCGCACCGACGACTACGAAGGTCCGAAGAACTATGTCTGGGGCGAGGAGGACTTCCAGTACAGGAACTACGCCAATCGCACCACGAAAAAACTTCCCGCCGGCTACAACGCCACCATCCCTTACCGCCTCGACCAGCAGGAGTGGGCGGACACCTACTTCAATACCGTCATCCATCCCCTCGAGGCCCAGGGCGTGGACTTCTGGTGGCTCGACTGGCAGCAGTGGAAACTCAGCCGCTATGTGGACGGCCTGTCCAATACCTTCTGGGCCAACTGGGTCTTCTTCAACGACAAGGTCCGCACCGGCCGCATCAAGGGGCTCGACGCCGACAGGCCTTTCATCTACCATCGCTGGGGCGGGCTCGGAACGCATCGCTACCAGCTCGGCTTCAGCGGCGATACCTACGGGTTCTGGGAGGTGCTGGAGTTCCTGCCTTACTTCACCGCCACCGCGTCCAACGTGGGCTACGGCTACTGGGGACACGACATAGGCGGACACATGCAGAAGGGCAATGATCCGACCGATCCCGAGATGTACACCCGATGGATACAGTACGGCGTGTTCACTCCCATATTCAAGACCCACAGCACCAACAACCCCGCGCTAGAGCGCAAGATATGGGCATATCCCGACCATTATCCGTACATGAAGGCCGCCATCGACCTCAGGTACGCCCTCACCCCTTATATCTATGACATGGCCCGCAAGGCCTACGACACCGGCGTGTGCATCTGCCGTCCGCTCTATTACTATTATCCCGAGGAGCAGAAGGCCTACGACTGCAACCAGGAGTTCTTCTTCGGCGACAACATCCTCGCCACCGTCCTCTGCAAGCCTATGGACGCCGAGGGCAGGACCGAGCGCAAGATGTGGTTCCCCGCCGGGAACGACTGGTACGACATGGCGCATCACCAGATGATGAAGGGCGGCACCGTCAGGACGCTCTACTACACCATAGACGAGAATCCCTGGTACGTGCGCGCCGGCGCCATGATTCCGCTTGCCGCAGAGGGTATAAGCAACCTCCAGGGCATATCCCCCGAACTCCGCCTGCTCATCGTCCCCGGCAACGGGAAGAGCACCTACGTCCACTATGAGGACGACGGCATAAGCCAGCAGTACGTGACCCAGTTCGCCACCACCGAGTTCACGAAACTTGCGACCTCCTCCGCGCTGAAACTCACCATCGCTCCCCGGAAGGGCAGCTACAAGGGCGCTCCCGCTACCAGGAAGATAAGCCT
>CADAFW010000003.1 GCA_902787295.1 uncultured Bacteroidia bacterium | reverse complement strand
AACGTCCTTTCCTACGACGACCCCGAATCGGTCCAGGCGAAAGGACAGTATGTGAAAGCCAACGGTATGCTGGGCGCAATGTTCTGGGAATACCGTTACGACAGCGACGACCACGCGCTCCTGAAGGCGCTCGTGAAAGCCATTTACGGAAAAGAAAGCGTATTACAGTAAAACACTATAAAAAAACTATTAATTATACTGACTAACCAATGAAACAGAAAGTAGTCCAAATTGCTAGACTGGCTGCTGTGCTGTGTCTCCTCCTGGGAATGTGGGCCCCTGCGGCCTTCGCCCAGAAGGGCATTACCGTCAAAGGTAGGATAGTGGATGAAGACGGCTTGCCGGTGATCGGCGCGGCCGTCACCCTCAAGGGGACCGCTACCGGCGCAGCTGCCGACATGGACGGCGGCTTCACGCTGGTCGTCCCCGGAGAGACTGCTGTGCTGGAAGTCTCGGCTCTCGGTTATATGACCGAAGAGTTGACTGTGGGAAAGCAGCGGAACATCACCGTTGTCCTGCGCGACGACACCCAGTCCATCGAAGCTACGGTGGTGGTGGCGTATGGCACACAGACCAAGGCGACCGTTACGGGTGCTTTGGCGTCCATCGACAACAAAGCCCTCGTCAGGGCGCCTGTGGCCGACGTCACCAACGTGCTGGCAGGTCAGATGCCGGGCGTCTCCACGATCCAGGAGACGGGTCAGCCCGGTGAAGACTATGCCAAGATCTACATCCGTGGCGCCGGTTCCCTGTCAGACTCCAACGCTTCGCCGCTTATCCTGGTGGACGGCGTGGAGCGTCCGCTGAACACGGTGGACCCTAACGAAATCGAGAGCCTGTCCATCCTGAAGGACGCCGCTTCCACCGCGGTGTTCGGTGTGCGCGGTGCGAACGGTGTCATCATCGTCACCACCAAGCGCGGCGACGTGGGCAAGCCCAAGATTTCCGGAAGCTCCATCACTGGCGTACAGGTGCCCATGTCCTACATCACCCAGTGCTCCAGCTACGACTTCGCCAGGTATTACAACGTGTTCCAGTGGAACGATGGCATCACCACTGCCAATTCGTACTTTACGCCCGAGGCCATCGAGGCCTACCGTACCGGCAGCGACCCCATCATGTTCCCTAACACCCAGTGGCACGAGCTGATGTTCCGCAAGGCCTTCCTGCAGACCAAGAACAACATCAACATCAGCGGCGGTTCGGACAAGGTGCGTTACTTCGTTTCGATGGGTTATATGTTCCAGAACGGTCTGTTGAAGCAGATTCCGGACGTGACCTACGACAACAACTACTCCTACAACCGTTATAACTACCGCGCCAACCTGGACTTCAAACTCACCGAGACCACGGACATGAAGTTCAATATCAGCGGTGTCATAGGCAACACCCGCGAGCCTCTGGACAGCGACCGCGGCAACATCTGGATGCTTACGATGCTCTGGGCCCATCCTACCGGTTCCCCGGGTATCGTGAACGGGATGCCGGTCACCTCTGTGTCCGAGAAGGCGGTCCCCAAGGGACTCACCCGCTGGAACGGATGGGAGTACTACTACTGGTCCGGCTTCCGCGCCAAGTACAAGACTTCGCTGAACATGGACATGACGATCACCCAGCGCCTGGACTTCATCACCCAGGGCCTGAGTGCCTCCGTGAAGGGAAGTTACGACACCGACATGGCCATCACCAAGAAGCGCACCGGTTCCGGAGGATATCATCAGACCATAGAATACCAGTCCTGGGCGGACAATTCCGGTCTCAGCATGAGCGACCCCGCCTTCGACCGCACCTACCTGCCGGTCATCAGCGGAAGCCAGCCGACGATGAGCTACAGCGAATCCACGTCGGACGACAAGAACTGGTACCTCGAGGCCCGTATCGACTACAAGCGCAAGTTCGCGCACAAGCATACGGTGAGCGGCCTTCTGCTGTACAACCAGTCCCGTGATTACTATCCGGAGAAAAACGGCAGCAGCATGGATTACCAGTGGCTCCCCCGTGGATATGTGGGCTGGGTCGGCCGCGTCACCTATGCATACAAGGACAAGTACCTGCTGGACGTGAGTGCCGGTTACAACGGCTCCGAGAACTTCGCTCCGGGCAAGACCCGTTACGGTCTGTTCCCGTCGGCTTCGATAGGATGGGTCATCTCCGAAGAGAAATTCATGAAGAGTGCCCACTGGGTGGACTTCCTCAAGCTCCGCGCCTCCGTAGGCAAGGTGGGTAACGACCTCAACAATGCCGTCCGCTTCATGTATATGGACGGAGTCTGGAACGAATCCGGTTCCTACTACTTCGGCGTGAACAGGAACGACGGCGTGCCGCGCTACGAGCTCGGAACCCCCGGCAACCTGGGTGTCACCTGGGAAACCGCGCTCAAGGGCAATGTCGGGCTCGACTTCGACCTCTTCAACTACCGCCTCCACTTCAGCGGCGATATCTTCAGGGAGCACCGTACCGGTATCCTCATCGCGCCGCGGTCCCTGCCTTCCATTATCGCCACCAGCCTGCCCAACATGAACCTCGGCGTGGTAGATAACCACGGTTACGAAATCGAACTGGGCTGGAAGGACCATATAGGCGATTTCACCTATGATATAAGCAGCAACGTCACCTTCGCCCGCAACAAGATCATCCGCGAGGACGAGGTGGAACCCGAATTCGAGTACCAGCGTGAGACCGGAGGACCTACCGGCCGTTATATGCTGTACCAGTTCGAGCGCCTGTACCAGAAGAGCGATTTCATCACCGATGCGAACGGCAACAGGGTCCTGAATCCTTCCCTGCCGCAGCCTTCCAACGCCGTATATCCGGGCGACTGTATGTACAAGGACTTGAATGAGGACGGCATCATCGACGGCCGCGACCGCATGTACGACGGCTATCCCAACCGTCCGGAATACGTGTTCGGTTCCAACTGGCGCTTCGGCTGGAGAGGCTTCAACCTCACCCTCAACTGGACCGCAGCCACCAACGTCAGCCGTGTATGGAATGCCGACTACCGCATCCCGTTCACGAACTCCGGCCACCGCGGACTTCTCCAGTACTTTGCCGACGGCTGCTGGATCGACAACGACAACCCGTGGGCGCCCGGCCGCGAAGACGGCAAGCTCCCGCGATTCACCAAGACGAACTATCCCTGGAACTCCATGGATTCCACCCTGTGGACCGTGGACGCAAGCTATCTCCGTCTGAAGAGCCTCAACTTCGGCTACACTTTCTCGCGGAACAACTTCTTCGACAAGCTGGGCATAAGCTCCCTCAGCCTGATGTTCACCGGCTACAACCTGCTGACCTTCTCCAAGATGAAGCTGCAGGATCCGGAAGCCAAGTCCAGTTCTTCCAGCGGTACCTATCCGCTCGTGAAGACCTACAACTTTGCAGTCAACGTAACATTCTAAACGAGGCGTCCTATGAAAAAGTTGATCAAATTACTGTGCATCACCATCCTGTGTGCCGCTACGGTCGCCTGTGAAAGCCTGAGGCTGGGAGACGCCGGCCTTTCCAAGGCGCCCGAAACTTCCGGTGCCACCATCGACACCCTGTTCGCTTCGCTTACGGACGCCGACAAGGTCCTTGTATCGGCTTACTACAACCTGCCTTACGGCCTGGTGTCCGATTTCGACTCCAAGATGGGAAGCGATTTCCTGGAGTCCATAACCGACCATTTCATCTCCAACAAGCACTCCGACAGCGACGGCCCCAACAACCTTTACTATTCCGGAGGCCTTTCAGCCAACCTCACCGGTTCCTACGCGGGCGGCGAGAACTACCGCTTCGGAAGCGAGAAGGATTATACTGTCATCCGCTATGCCTGGCTGTTCCTGGAGAACGCCGACCGCATCCCGGATGCCGATCCCGCCCTGCTCGCCCGCAGGAAGGCCGAGGCGAAGGTGTGCATGGCCATCGCCTATGCCAACATGCTCCGCTATCTGGGCGGCGTCCCCATCCTGGACCACGCCGTACAGGTGGACGAGGAGATGCATTATCCCCGCAATACCTTCGCCGAGACGGTGAATTTCATCGTGTCCCTGTGCGATGAGGCAGCCCCGGACCTCCCCTGGAGCGTATCTGATTCGGAAGACGGACGCATGACGCGCGCCGCAGCCCTGGGCCTCAAGCTCAGGATCCTGTGCTTCGCCGCATCCCCCACTTTCAATTCCGACACCAAGTGGCATCCGGATGCCGACGAATACACCTGCTACGGCAACTATGATCCCAAGCGCTGGCAGGCCGCCAAGGCTGCCGCCGAGGAATTCATGAGAGAGCAGCTGTCCAACGGCCATTATGCCCTGGAGCAGGCTACCATAGCCGAGCCCCTGAAGGGCATCCAGCCCCGTGACTACCGCCTGGCCTACCGCAGGGCGTACGTCAACCGCGGCTCTTCGGAGGCTATCATCTCCATCCGCAAGTCCAACAGCACCAGCTATCACGACAAGCACTTTGAAATCCAGGGATCCTACGGCAGCGGCTGCTCGCTCAACTGGGTGAACAAGTTCCCCTGGGCGGACGGCACTCCCTTCCCTGAGGATTTCGACTGGGAGAACAAGGAGAACTGGCCCGACCACCCGTTCTTCCGCCCGGACCCCATGGGTACCCTCAAGGTGGGCAGCTCCACCTTCACGGAAACCCGCGACCCGCGCCTGTATGAGAATGTGGGCGTTCCCGGAGACATCTGGAGGGACGGTACCGTGGGCCGTGGCTATTCCAACCATAAATACTACCAGGACGGCTGCCCCGGCTTCCTCATGATGAAGTTCGTGATGCAGCAGTCGAGCGACCGCTCCAATCCGCCGCACTGGTGCATGATGCGTTTCGCCGAGGTCCTGCTGAATGCGGCCGAGGCGCTCAACGAAGCCGACGGCGGTCCTTCCGACAAGGCATATTCATACGTGAATGCCGTCCGTAACCGCGTCGGACTTCCCAATCTCCCCGAGGACCTTACCAAGGAAGAATTCCGGAATGCGCTCATCCTGGAGCGCGAACTGGAGTTCGGATTCGAAGAGGTAAGATGGTTCGACATGGTGCGCTGGGGTCTCACCGAGGCGTTCACCACGCCGCTCAAGGCGCTCACCGCCGTGGGCGACAGGGACTCCGAGGCCACCGTATTCTCGTTCAAGGTCAGGGACGCATATCCGCCCCGCAAGTGGTATACCGACTTCAATACCAAGTGGTATCTTGCACCCATCCCTGCCATCGAGATCAACAAGAACTACGGGATGACTCAAAATCCGGGTTGGTAAACTAAAAAATGTACCCGAAGATGAAAAGATTACATATATATATCCTTCTTTCGCTGCTGCTCTCCGGCTCCGCGGCGTTCGCTCAGGAAAAATCCATGCTGGATTCCATTTCCCTGAGCAACGCGTACCACTTCCAGGCCAACGTCAACCAGTCGGCCTGTGGCGGTATCTTCGAGAAGAGCCCCGAGATGGACATTTCAAACGCCCTTTACGGAAAGTTCTCAGGACTGCTCGTGAAGAACGGCTCCAGCGTATATGATTCCAACCAGTCCAAGCTCAAGCTGTCCCTGCGCCTGCACGGCCACAGCCCGCTTCTGCTGGTGGACGGCCTGCCCCGCGACGCGGAGGACATCACCGGCCTGGAGATCGAATCCGTGAGCGTCCTCAAGGATGCCGCCGCCGCTGCACTGTACGGCGTTAAGGGCGGCAACGGCGTGGTCGTGATCACCACCCGCCGCGGCAAGGACACTCCGCTGATGGTCAGCGCCAAGTACCAGTATGGCGTCGCAACCATGTTCCGCGCTCCGGAATTCGCCGACGCCTACACCTACGGCTTCCTGATGAACGAGGCCCGCAGCCTGGACGGCCTGCCGGCAAAGTATTCCGATGCCGAGCTCCTCGCCCTCTACAGCGGCCAGTATCCGTATGCCTATCCCAACGTGAACTGGTGGAACGAAGTGTTCCGCGACCACGGTGACAACCATCGCGCGCAGTTCACCTTCCAGGGCGGCAACCGCAACTTCCGCTATTTCGCGGCCCTCGACTACCTGAAGGAAGACTTCCTGTACCGCAAGGCCGACACGGACGACCGCTACAACGGCAACCATTACGACAACCGCCTTGGAATCAGGGCCAACGTGGACGTGAACGTCACCAGTTCCACTTCCATGAAGATCGGCGTGATGGCGCGTCTGGGAGAATTCAACAAGGGCAACTACAGCGGACGTCTGGAGAGGGTCCTGTACGGTCTCCCTTCTGCGGCATTCCCCGTGAAGCAGGCTGACGGCACCTACGGCGGAACCTCCATCTATAACGGCACCCAGTATAACCCCGTGGCAATGCTGCAGGAAAGCGGCCAGAAGCAGTACTCGCAAACCAAGGTGCTGGCCGACGCCCTCCTCCGCCAGGATCTGGGCGCCCTGCTCCCGGGCTTGTCCGCCGACGTCAGGGTGGGATTCGACTATATCGGCCGCCTGTCCGAGGACGCCACCAAGACATTCCGCTATTCCGAGCTCGTGAGCACCCTGGCAATGCAGGGAGACAGGAGCTACATCCTCAGCGAGCAGCTGTACTACGGCACCAATTCCAAGATCGTGGATTTCAGCCACTGGTTCTCTTCCCTGCAGATGAAATTCGAGATGCAGGGCCGCATCAACTGGGCCGGACAGTTCGGCAAGAGCTCCGTCGAGACCCACGCGGCATACCGCCAGCGTTCCTGGATCCTCAGCGGCCAGAACGCATCCTCCAAGACGCAGGAAATCCTGGGTACGGTGAGCTATAATTGGAACAAGCGCCTGTTCGCCGACCTGGTCGTGAATTACTCCGGAAGCGCCTATATGCCCAAGGGCAAGCGTTTCCACGTCTATCCCGCCCTCAGCGTCGCAGCCGTCATCCTCCCGGGAGACCCGTACGTCAAGGCGTACGCGTCGGCCGGCCTGAGCGGCAGCGACTCCGACCTCGAGCACGAGCTCTGGAGGGAGAACTACGTGAGCGGCAACAGTTTCTACTTCGGCCAGAACGGAGGAACCAGTTTCAGCGGCCGTACGGAAGGCGACATGCCGGCCGTCACCCTGGCGCCGGAGCTGTCGTCCAAGGCGACCTTCGGCATCGACACCAAGCTGTTCGCCGGCCGTCTCGGACTTAACGCCGAAGGCTTCCTCGAGAAGCGCAGCAACATCCTCATCTCTCCCTCGAATATTTCGGGAGTCATCGGTATCGGCGTGAAGGACCAGAGCCTCGGCGAGGCGAGCTACAAGGGCGTGGACCTGTCCCTGAACTGGGACGACCGTATCGGAGACTTCGAATACGGCCTGTACGGCAATGCCGGATGGCTCTTCACCAAGGTCATCAATGACGGCCAGGCCTACCAGATGTACGACTACCTGTACCGCAAGGGCAACCCCGTGGGCCAGAAGTACGGTCTGGAGGTGATAGGCATCTTCCAGAGCCAGGTGGAGATCAACAACAGCCCCCGGCAGACCTTCGGCGAGGTCCGTCCCGGCGACCTGAAATACCGTGACCAGAACGGTGACGGCATCATCGACAGCCAGGACCAGGTGAAGATGTTCGGAAGCTCCACTCCGCTGCTGCAGTTCGGATTCGGCCTGCACGCCTCCCTGAAGGGATTCAAGGTCTACGCCGATTTCCAGGGCGTGACGGGAATGACCGTGAGCCTGCTGGACAGCCCGCTGTACCAGCCGCTGGTGAACAACGGAACCATTTCCAACACCTTCCTGTCCCGCGAGATCACCTGGGCTCCCGGTCGTGAGGCCCTGGCCACCATGCCGCGCCTGACCACCCAGGAGAACAACAATAACTACCGCTCCAATTCCCTGTGGTACCGCGACGGATCCTTCATCAAACTGCGCAACGTGGGCGTTTCCTACACGATTCCCAAGAAGTCGCTCAGGATCTGCGACGCCACCGTGTCCCTCACTGCGACCAACCTGTTCAGCCTGGACAACATCCATTTCGCCGACCCCGAACAGATGGGCGCATACTATCCTTCTACCCGCGTTTTCTGGGCTGGAATCAAGTTTAACTTCTAAACGGGGAGGATAAGAGAAATGAAAAGACTGATTTATATTCTGAGTGCCATCATCCTGTCGGCCGGCTGCAACGTCCTGGACTTCGACGAGTCCTCCAGCCAGTACTCCCGGGAGGATATGTACACGACATACAGCAATATCCAGAGGATGCTCACCAACATCTACGGATATATGCCCAACAAGGATATCGCCGACGTCTCCAGCGCCCTGCGCTCCTGCGGCAGCGACGATGCCGAATACGCCGATCCCGACGCTTCGGTACAGCGCTTCACCAACGGCAACTGGACGCCCCTGCAGACCGTCGACGACAAGTGGAGCCTGTACTACGGCATCCGCAGCGCCAACGAATTCCTGGAGTCCATCCAGACCGTGGACCTGAGCATGTACCAGTACGACACCAAGTACCAGCGCTGGCTGGAACACCTGGCGTACTACCCGTACCAGGCCCGTGTCCTGCGCGCCTATTTCTTCTTCGAGCTGGCACGCCGCTACGGCGACATAGCCATGCCGCTGAAGATGCTCACCGCCGAAGAGGCCAACGCGATCGAGAAGACTCCTTTCGACGATGTGATCGAATTCATCGTGAACGAGTGCGACGAGTGCGCGCGCAACCTGCCTTCCACCTATGTAGGAATGCTGGACAATGAGATCGGGCGTGTGACCAACGGCTTCGCACTGGCCGTCAAGACCAAGGCCCTGCTGTATGCGGCATCCCCGCTGCACAATCCTTCCGGAGACCGCGAAAAGTGGCTTAAGGCCGCTCGCGCCGCCAAGGAGATAATCGACCTGAACCAGTATTCGCTGGATACGGCAGACAAGGCCAACAACTATCTGTCACCCGAGGTCATAATGGCGATCTGCAGAAGCGAGAGCCAGAGTTTCGAGAAGACGAATTTCCCCGTCCGCTTCACCGAAGGCCAGCGTACCAGTATGGCCGGGACTTTCCCCAGCCAGAGCCTGGTGGATGCCTTCCAGACGAAGGGCGGCTATGACGTCACCCTGGGTGCGAACGGTTGGGAATCGGACGATCCCGAATTCGACGCCAGCGCTCCGTACAAAGGACGCGATCCCCGCTTCGCCAGGGCCATCCTTGCCAACGGAATGGTTTTCAAGGGTTCGGCCATCGAGACTTTCGTGGGAGGCAGGGACTATTCGGCCACCCGCACCGAAATGGGTACGGCGACGGGCTATTACCTGCGCCGCTATATCCAGGAAAGCACCAGTTTCACCCCCGAGAACACTGTGACCAACAAGCATCAGTGGATCGTGTACCGCTATGCGGAAGCGCTCCTGACCTTTGCCGAGGCCGCCAACGAAGGCCTGGGCAGTCCCACTGACGCTTCCCTGGGCCTCAGCGCGATGGATGCCGTCAACCAGGTCCGCGCCAATGCCGGCATGCCTGCCGTGACGGCCGCGTCCCAGAACGACTTCCGCGAAGTTGTGCGCCGGGAATGGCGTGTCGAGTTCGCCTTCGAAGACCATCGCTTCTGGGATATCCGCCGCTGGAAGATTGCCGGAAGCGTGATGGGTCAGGTGGACGGTGTCGAGATCGTCAGGAACGGGAACAGCTTTACCTATCGCAGGAAGACTGTGAAGTCCCGCACCTGGTCCGACAAGATGTACCTGTATCCAATCCCGCAGGCTGAGACCTTCAACAATCCCAACCTCACCCAGAACAACGGGTGGAACGTAACCACGGAATAAAACTAAAAGCGATATGAAAACCTACACAAGAATCTTTACCACGCTGGCGGTGCTCGCAGCACTTCCTTCCTGCCAGATGTACAAGATTGACACGCAGATGACTCCTGAAAAGGCGGCGGCCTCCATCCGTATGGAGTGCAGCGCCGTGGATTCCTACACCCTGCCGGCAAGCAACCCGGATGCCATCAGCTTCAACGTCAGCTCCAACACTCCCTGGACCCTCACCCTGTCCAGCGGGGCCGACTGGCTGAAGGTGACCCCGGCGTCGAGCTCAAGCAGCTCCCTGATCGCCGACATTACCGTCACGGCCAAGGAGAACATGGGCGATGACCGCCAGGCTACCATCACCCTGAAGGGCGACAACGTGGCCCTCACCAAGGTCATCACGATCAAGCAGCTCCGTAAGGGCCGCCTGTTCGTCACTCCGGTTTCCAAGGACTTCGCAGCCTGCGGCGGTCCGCTGAACTTCACCATCCAGACCAACGAGGCCTGGTCGGTCCGCTGCGACCAGAGCTGGATCACCTTCAACCGCCAGAGCGGCGAGCCCGACCCGGAAGGACGTACCATCCAGATCGTGGCCACGGCTGCTCCCAGCGACGTAATGGAGCGTACCGCGACCATCACCGTGGTTGCCGGTGAAGAGGAGGAGAGCTTCGACATCGCCCAGAGGGGCACGTTCAAGCTGACCGAACTCTCCGCTCCGTTCGCTTCCGAGGGCGGCACCCAGAGCATCAGCCTCAAGACCGACCTTCCCTGGGAGGTGAGCGCGGACAAGGACTGGATCAGCTTCGATCCGGCTTCCGGCACAGGCACAGGCTCCGTCGTGAGCATCGCCGCCACCGCGGCCGCCAATGACGGGTCTTCTCGCAAGGCCACCGTCACCGTGACCGCAGGCGGCGTGGACAAGACCTTCGAAGTGACCCAGTCCGGTTTCAGCTTCGAGATCACTGCCCCCGATGGCACCGAACTGCCCCGCACAGGCGGTGAACTCATCCTGGGCGTCAATACGACCGTCGCCTGGGAGCCGGCAACGGAAGTCCCCGGCTGGAGCGTGGAGAAGATCGACGCCACCTCGTTCAAGGTGATAGCCGGTTTCAACAACAAATTCGCTCCCAAGACCGGCCTCGTTTCCATCAAGTCCGGCAACGCCACGGCCGACATGGAACTCACCCAGGACGTGAACTTCGAGTTTACCGACGCCGAGGTGCAGGCTGACGGGTCCGTGAAGATCTTCGGCGACCGGAAATCCCGTGTCACAATGAAGGATGCCGCCCGCTACGTTTCCTTCGTGCTGGAAGTGGGCGACAAGAATTTCGACGACGCCGGCCAGTTCTGGCTCTGCACGCACGATGCTGCGGGAGATTCCGAACTCCAGTGCCAGATCAGCCTCAACGGCAACAAGCGCCTCCGCACCAACGGCGGCCATACCACTTATGGCTCCACCAAGTTCGATATCACCAAGGACGAGCTCAACGCCCTCACCGAGTACCGGATGGATTTCCGCCCGAACGCGTCAAACCCGACTCAGATCGATATGGAATTCTTCTATAACGGTACCAGCAAGGTGGTGCATACGAGTTCATCCCCGTATGCCGCTCCGGACGCGAACGGCCACTATTTCTTCGGGACGGAGAGCGGTTCTTCAGGCTCCTCCACCTGGTACATCATCAAATCCTGCACACCTGTGTTCATCGCTGAATAAAGGCTTATGAGAAAGTTAGTTTACATACTCTGCGCAGCCGCGGCCCTGGTGGGGCTGTGGGGCTGCCAGAATAAGGAGGAACCGCCCGTCAAGACGGTGGACCTGCGGTACCGGGTCAACGACAGCTACGAGCTGCCGGCCACGGGAGCACAGGCCTTCACCATCCTGGTGGCGTCCACCGACCCGTGGACCGTTACCAGCGAGCATCCCGACTGGTGCATCATCTCCGAGGAAGAAGGCGCGGCCTCCGACCCCGATGATGTGCATGCGGGTAAGGCCGTTCCCACCACCATCCGTGTCCAGTACTACGACAATACCTTCCTGGATGACCGTGTGGACAAGATCACCATCAAGAGCGACTACTGGGTGGGCAAGGTCGTCACCGTGACCCAGAAGGGCAGCGCATTCCTCACCGTTCCGGAAGAGGATCTCAACCAGGAAGTGGAGAAGGCCGGCGGCCAGTTCGTCATCCACGTCTCCTCCAACCAGGACTGGAGCTCCAGGGTTACCGACGGTGACTGGGTATCCATCTCCGAAGGCGCTTCCGGCACCGGCATCGGCACCATCACCGTAGATGCCGCAGACAATGCTGCGGAGCTCCGCTATGCCGAAGTGACCGTCTTCGACCGTCACGACGTGGCTGCTGCCAGGATCCTGTTCACCCAGGACGGCGTGCAGCTGGTACCCGCTTCGAATGAGATCCGTGCCGGCTATGACCAGACCGGTGCCGAGCTGGGAATCACTTCCAATACCGCCTGGACGGTGTCCAAGGCCTCCGAATCGGATGACTGGTTCTCCATCGTGACCCCTGGCGGTTCCGGCGACGGCAAGGTGCAGCTGACCTTCACCAAGAACGAGGACAGCGGTCTCCGTTCGGCCGAGATAATCCTTAAGAACGTGGTATCGGGGGCCGATGACTTCCAGGTGGAAAAGACCATCGTGGTCAAGCAGGCCTACAAGATCGATCCCGTCCGGGTGATAGTGGACAACGATGAGATGAGTCTCTGGAAATCCGACTGGGCTAACGCCCCCACCTACGCCAAGGGCGTCGGAACCACGTTTGTCGGCAAGGCCCGCCTGAACCGCAGCATGCCGTTCGGCTCCTACACCTTCCGCTGGAGCAACTTCGTCACCGATCCTCTCACCGGTGCTCCGCGCGTGCGTCACTGGCTGTGCTTCTCCGAGGGCGCCGAGATCAAGGCCGACATCCGTCCGGCCGACGCCAAGGTAAGCTTCGACTGCAACACCGCAAATGACGGCAACAAGCCCAGCATAGACGCCTTCACCGCCATCGAAGACTGGACGCAGCCCGTCGAACTGACCATCAAGCTCGACCCCAGCGGCGCAGAATACTGCCACGTCACCTACCTGGTGAACGGCGTGGAGGCCGGCAGCTGGGATTCCGGCCCCGAGTTGATGCGCACCGTGAAGTGGAACGTCGGCATCAATATGTACTTCGGCGTGGACGAAGGCGGCAGCGCGATATGCGAATGGTACGAGTACACCGCTCCTATGGACTGGGGCGACTAGAGGACCTTAAATGAATCGGATTATGAAGACAATCGACAAAATAGCGATCCTTTGCATCCTGACATTCGCTGCTGCGGCCTGCAACCCGAGCGTGGAGCCCACCCCGGTTCCCGAACCGGATGTGGTGAAGCCCGAGACCCGCACCCTCACCTTCGTCCTCCCCGAGCTTGTCCTGGAGGAGGGCGAAGATGCCCCCGCGGCCTTCAAGACCGCCTGGGTGCCCGGCGACCAGATCGTGGTGCACGGCGAATATGCCAAGAACCAGGTCACCGTCACCCTGGGTGCCGGTGACATCTCGGCCGACGGAAAATCGGCTACCCTCACGGTGGAAAACCTGTATCCTTACAGGCGCGAGGACTGCGGCAGCACCCTGTACGCATCCTATCCCGCCGCCATGGCCGACAACTTGAAGCACTGCTTCTTCTACAGCAAGTTCTCCACCACCAACGCCGAACTCATGGCCGCCTGCAACAACGGGGACACGTTCCAGTTCCAGCGCATCTGCGGTGTGCTGTCGATGACGGTACAGGGAGACTACGAAGGCTATCTGCTGTCCACGCCCAAGAAAGAGGCGCTGGGCTTTGGCTTCCTTCAGGTGAAACTGACCGACAAGGAACAGCTTTTCTCCCAATACAAGGGCGATCCCCTGGCCCAGGTGGAAGGCCCCGTTGACGGCTCGAGGATCCTCCTCTACATGCCGGACGGCACAACCCTTTCCGCCGGATTCACCGTCAAACTCAAGGAAAACGGCGACTACACCAAGATCTTCAAGTACGGCGAACCCGTGGTAATCTCCCGCGGGGGCCTGGTGGACATCGGTGACATCACCGACGGCCTGCAGAGGTACGACAACCCGTTCAGCGACGACATCAAGGACCTGGACGCCGAGGGCAACGCCAACTGCTACGTCATCACCGAACCGGGAGGCTACAAGTTCAAGGCGGTCAAGGGCAACGACCCCGTGCAGTTCCTGGCAGAGCCCGCTGAAGCGAAAGTGCTCTGGGAGACCTGGAACGACGATTCAGAGGTGACTCCCGGCAGCGTGCTTGCATCGGCCTCCTACGCCGAGGACTACGTCATCCTGCGCACTCCCGACACGCTCCATCCCGGCAACGCCGTAGTGGCTGCGACGGACGAGAACGGCGTGATTCTCTGGAGCTGGCATATCTGGATTCCCGAGACGGCCATCCAGACCGGCAGTTACGGCGGCATTATGGGCGCCGACCTTATGGACCGCAACCTCGGAGCGCTCGTGGCCACTGAAGCTACGGACAGCCAGATAGACGTCCGCTCCTATGGCATGGTGTACCAGTGGGGCCGCAAAGATCCGTTCACGGCCGCAGGTTCCTTCAATTCCTCGACGCAGGCGACCTATGCCGGCGAGCCCGAGGAAGTGGCCGCCCTGCAGATATCCCTGGCGGAGTCCATTGCCAACCCGCGCCTGCTGGGCCACGTCAACAACGGCGACTGGGCTACCATTCCCCAGAACGACTTCTGGACCGAAATGGAGAAGACCATCTACGACCCCTGTCCTCCGGGATACCGTGTGCCCAACCGTACCGGCGACTTCTGGAGCAGCGACCTCACCACACAGGCCGGCTGGGGCGTCAACCTGACCGCAGGCTGGCTCAAACTGGGCAATCCTGCCGCCGTGTTCCCCATCGCCGGCTACCGTGACGACTACAGCGTGGGCGGGATGGCCAAGGTGGGCGTACGTACGCTGTACTGGTTCGCCCGTGCCAACGATGACGCCAAGGGCGCCGGCGCGGACCTCCGTTCCGACAAGGCTTATACATTCGGCTCGGCGCCCAAGGCCCGTCTGGGTTCTGTCCGCTGCGTGAAAGAGTAATCAATAACAAAACATATAACCAATCATGAAAAAATTACTGACAAGTGTTGCAATGGCGCTGCTCCTGGTCGGCTGCGCCAAGGAGTATGACGATTCCGCCCTCAAGGAGAGGATCGGCGCCCTGGAAACCCGTGTCACTGCGCTGGAAAGTTCTATCCAGAGCCTGCAGAGCGCCATCGGAGATGGTGTCTTCGTGGCCAAGGTACAGGAACTGGCCGATCCGGTGACCGGCAAGACCGTCGGCGTCACCGTGACCTATACCACGGGTGACGTGAAGTATTTCGAGATCAGCCCCAAGGCCGACTTTGAAGGTCCGGTGCTGGGCGTCATCAGGAGCGGCTCCGGAGCTCTGGTCTGGGCCGTCGACGGCATAGCCATCGAGGTCGCCGGACAGGAAGTGCCGGTGTACCAGACCCCTGTATTCACCCTCGACGAGGATGGTTTCCTCTGGGTTGAGGTGGATGGCGAGAAGGCCAAGCTCGGACAGGTCCAGAATGAAGGCGCCACCCTCGTGGACGGCATCTTCACCGACATCAAGGTCGAGCAGGACAAGCTGGTCCTCACCCTCAGCGACGGCACCACGGTGAACGTTCCCTTCGCCGAGGCGTTCAAGCTGAACATCGAGACCACCGCCTATACCTTCGGTACCCTCGACCCCATCGAGATTCCCTACACCGTGAGCGCAAAGACCGCGAATACAGTGGTCGGCGTGGCCGGATACAACCCCAGGGAGTTCTCCGTCGAGGTGAAGGCCGACAAGATCGTGGTCACGCCCCTGAGCATGAAGGCCGCCGCCGTAATGCTGGCCTATGCCGATTCCAAGATCGGCCTCGTATCCACCGAGAGCCTCGTGCTCGAAGCTGAAGGCCTCGAAGTGACTGATGAGCCTTACAGCACCGAGGTGGATTATATGGCCGAGGGAGAGGATGCTTCCGTGACCGTGAATGTCGTCTCCAACATCGACTTCGAAGTCAAGCCCGTGGACGAGTGGATCCATCTCGTCAGCGTGAAGAGCCAGGCCTTCGTGATCACCCTCAAACTGGACGACAACCTGACCGGCGAGGTCCGTGAAGGCACCGTGAACATTGTTAAGGCCGGCACCGGCGAGGTCGTCCAGACCATCGTCATCGCACAGCTGCCCGCCATCATCGAGACAGGTGCGGTGAACCTCAGCAAGAAGGGCGCTGCCAACAGCTATATCGTGACCGAAGCCGGCGAGTACAAGTTCTGGGCGGTCAAGGGCAACAGCGGCGTGGAGATCGATCCCGCCAGCGTGGAAGTCCTTTGGGAGACCTGGAACAACGCCGAGGAAGTCGCTGCGAACAGCGTGATCGCTTCCGTACGTATCTCCGGCAGCTATGTGGTGTTCACCACTCCGGAGACGCTCAAGCCCGGCAACGCCGTGATCGCCGCCAAGGACGATGCAGGCGTAATCCTCTGGAGCTGGCACATCTGGGTGCCCGCCACCGCCATCGAGACCAATACCTATGGCCTGTTCAACGCGGCCCTCATGGACCGCAACCTGGGCGCCCTCGTGGCCGCCACCGAGGCCGAGGCTCCGGTAGAGTCCTTCGGTCTGACCTACCAGTGGGGACGCAAGGATCCGTTCGTCGGCCCTAAGGCCGTGAATAGCGGCAGCAATGCCACCGTCGCCGGCAAGGCGCTGGAAGTGGCCCCTGCACAGATCACCCTCGAGGAGTCCGTCGCCAATCCTACCCTGATGGGCCACAAGGACAACGAAGACTGGCTGACCGCCCCGGACAACACCCTCTGGAACAACGAGGCGAAGAGCATGTACGACCCGTGCCCTCCGGGCTACCGTGTCCCCGCCTGCGACAGCGAGCAGCCCCTGTGGGCTAGCGACCTGTCCACCGTCCCCGGCTGGGGCGTGGATGCTGAGAAGTACCTGTTCAAGATGGGCGAGCCCGCCGCAGTGTTCCCGTTCGCCGGCTACCGCGACGACTACGGCGTCGGTTCCATGACCCACGCTTATGACCGTGCCGTCATCTGGTCCGCCCAGAACGAGAATGACGTGAAGGGCAAGATGCTGAACGTCCGCGGCACCAGCACGCACGCCCGCAGCTCCGCTCCGAAGGCCCGTGCCGGTTCCGTCCGTTGCGTCGTGGCGGACGAGACCCCGATCCTCCCTCCGGTCGAGCCGGACGAGCCCGTGGGCTCGGTCGTTGACCTTAGCGAGGCAGGTACCGCCAACAGCTACCTGGTCACCGCTGCCGGCGACTATAAGTTCAAGGCAGTCAAGGGCAATGGTGCAGAGGCAGTAGCCGCCGCCACCGCCGTAGTCCTCTGGGAGACCGCGAATGTCGCAGATGCTCCCGAGGCCGGCTCGATCATCGCCGAGGCTTCATTCGCCGACGGCTATGTATCCTTCTCCACTCCCGAGACCCTCAAGCCCGGCAACGCGGTAATAGCCGCCAAGGACGCCGGGGGCAACATCCTCTGGAGCTGGCATATCTGGGTTCCCGCCACGGAAGTCGCAATCCTGGACGGCACTGCCCTTTGCGGCGCCAAGATCATGGACCGCAACCTGGGTGCCCTGGTGGCCACTGCCGCCACTGGCGACGCCGATCCGCTTTCCATCGGCCTGTTCTACCAGTGGGGCCGCAAGGACCCGTTCCCGGGAATCGTAAGTTTCTCCGGCAATACCGGAGCAGGCGTGGCCGGTGAAGCGTGGACTGCCCACGGCGAGCTTGTCACCACGGAATACTCCGTAGCACATCCCACTGAATATGCCCACATCAAGGAAGTGGATCCCGGCGTGTGGAACGTGGACGATCCCAAGGACCTCTGGAATACGGAGGACAACAAGAAGACGGTCTATGACCCGTGCCCTCCCGGATATCGCGTGCCGCTGTATGACAATACCCTGCCCATGTGGAGCGGCAGCTTCGGCTCGGAATGGACTCTGACCGAGGCGAACCGTTTCAGCTTCGGGGATGTCGTATTCCCCGTCGGCGGATACATCGACTGCTGGTCTCCGGGTTATTCCAAGGTAGGCGAGCGTACGCACATCTGGGCTGCATCCTGGTATGATGCAGAACGCGCAACCTGCCTGTATTACCGTCAGGGCGCATACTACGCCCAGAAATTCCATAAGGCGAAGGCCGGTTCCGTCCGCTGCGTAGCCGAATAGCTTTTTTGCCCCGGGGCGCCTGACCGTGCCCCGGGGTGCCAAGACAAAACACAAAAACGTATATTGAGATGAAAGCATCGAGAATCCTGCGCATTGCGCTGCTGAGCGTCGTGGCCGGCCTCCTGTGCGCCTGCACCCCCGACCAGGTGATGGGGATGGTGGTCCCAAATCCGAACACCAAACCCAACAGCGGAGAAATCCCGTCCGGCGACCCTTTCAATCCGGACGACCCCAATCCGCCCACTCCGGACGACCCGGATGACCCGATGAATGCCATCGTCAACAACCCCGAGCGCCTCGCGCGCATCGGAATCACCCCCATCATCGAGATCTATTACACGGAGTACACCCGGACCGACCTTTTCCCCTCCATCGAGGAAGTGCGCAATTTCACGCACATCAACGTGGGTCACGTGCGCTTCAGGGACAAGGACAACGGCGTGGGAGTGGAGATCGACAGCAAGACCATCCCTCTGGTGCGGAAGTTCGTAGAGTACAAGGCCCAGTACCCCGGGCTGAAGGTGAAACTCCAGATGGGCGGCTGGGGCAAGAATGCCGATGGCTGGTCCCAGATGGCCCGTGACGAGGCCAAGCGCAAGGCCTTCGTGGAAGAGTGCGTCGCCATCTGCGAGGAGTACGGAATCGACGGCTTCGACATCGACTGGGAGTATCCCACCTATGCCGCCAGGGACGGCAACCACGTGAACGGAGCCTCCCCGGACGACTGGGGGAACTTCGTCACCCTGTTCAAGGAGATGCGGGCGGCAATGCCCGACAAGATCCTGTCGTATGCCGCTTCGGACAGCGGAAAGTACACCGATAACGAGGGCGTGCTGCCGTACGTCGACTATATCAACGTGATGACCTACGACCAGGGCAACCCTCCGCTCCACAATTCCACGCTGTACCGCAGCTCCCTCACCGGCAGCCGCTGCTGTGCCGAGGCCATCGACGACATCTTCCACGGCAAGCAGGGCATCCCTTACCAGATGATGAACTTCGGACTGGCGTTCTACGGCCACGGAGACGGCTACAAGCAGACCGTCGGCAACCGCTATCCGGCCAGCGTGGACTACAGTAAGCTGGAGGACATCTTCTTCAAGGGCACCTGCGACGGGATGGACGTGAAAGGCGTGAACTACCGCATCTGGGACGACGTTGCCAAGGTCCCGTACCTGGGCGACGCCCTCGGCCGCATGTACGCCTCTTATGAGGACATCGAATCCGTCAATGCCAAGGTGGAATTCGCCAAGAGCCGCAACATGCTCGGCGTGATGATCTGGGAATACCGTCACGACAACGACGCCGGCACCCTCCGCCACGCCGTGAAGCACGCGATGGACGGCACCCCCGACACGCCCGGCCGTTACGAGCGTCCGGAGGAGAACATCGACCCCGACCAGCCCAAGGAACTGCCCAAGATGGGTGCCGTTGAATGGAGCAAGAAATTGCAGGGTCTGGGAGAACTCTCAGGTCTCTGCCTGAGCAAGGACGCCGACTTTCTGTGGGGCGTAGGAGACAACGGACAGCTGTTCAAGATCAATTTCGACGGTACATTCTCGCAGCATTGGACATATGATGCCGACATGGAGGGCCTGTGCATCGACCCCGCGACGGGTACGATGTATATGGGTATCGAGCCCAAGCGTGTCTACAAGCTGGAACCCCCGTACAATGCCAAGACAACCCTTTTCGATGTCGCTGAAGCGGAAAGCATGGGCAACTCCGGTATTGAAGGTATCGCCTGGCATAAGGGCAACCTGTACCTGGGCTCCCAGACGGGGGCTACCCTGTGGGAATACAAGTTGGACGGCACCAAATTGTGGAAGAAGAGCCTGAGGGACGTTACGTCCACTATTTCCGAGATAGCCGGCCTGGACTACGACGAGGAGAACGACTACCTCTGGGTGATCGATTCCAACTCCAACAAGGACAAGCCCCAGTATCTGGGCTACACCGTCTATCTGTTCAACGGCGATGCCACCGAATTGCTCACCACCTATTATGTGGGCGATTTTGCCAACTGGAATCCGGAGAGCATCTGCGTAGACAAGAAGAACGGCTGCATCTGGATTGCCGACGACTGTGGCGACGAAGGCTATTCCCTCCTGCACAAGGTGAAGTTTACCAACCTGTAATGACAGTCTGACAATGATAAAAACGTTACTTGCAGCCTTGTCTGCGGCCATTGTCCTTATAGGATCCAATGGTTTCACCCCTCAGACTCCGCCGGAGCAGCCGGATTACCTGGCAGAACTTGCAGAGCACCCGGAATATCTGGACGGAACGGATTTCCTGTGCCCCACGGGCCCGGAAAAACTCACCCCCGCCCCGGCAGGCTACAAGCCTTTTTATCTGAGCCATTACGGCCGTCACGGCGCCCGCTATGCGTGGCAGAGCGACATATACAAGCTCATCCATTACACTTTGAAGGACGCGGATAAGGAGGATAACCTTACTGAACTCGGAAAAGATTACCGCAAGCGCTTCGAAAGCCTTTATCCGGATGTGAAATACCGCGTGGGAGACCTTTCCCGCAAGGGTTTCCGCCAGCAGGAGGCACTGGCGGAAAGGATGTACAAGAATTTCCCCCGCATCTTTACGGACGACGCCAGCGTGCGCGTGTGGACTTCCACAAGTACGCGCTGCGTCATGACCATGAGTGCCTTCTGCCTTGGTCTCAAGGCACAGAACCCCAGGCTTGACATCTTCGAGAATTTCGGCAAGGTATTCCTTCCCGCCATCCTTCCCCTTGACGGCAGCAATCCCTTCAGGAAGGACGACTATAAGGAGACGCCCGTCCCTTTTGACGAGACCTGGGAGCAGTATATCGCCCGCACGATAGACTACAAGCCCATCCTTGCCCGTCTGTTCTTGGATCCAGACAAGGCCGTCGAGTCCGACAGGCAGTGGAATTTCGTATCGTACCTCTACTTCTTCGCCGCAGGAATGGCGAGCCTGGACACGGACCTGGTATTTACCGACATCTTTACTCCCGAGGAAAGGGTCGCACTATGGAAAATCGACAACTTCCAGTTCTACTGGTATGCCTGGAAGACCCATCTGGGCTATATGCCGATCCTTGACGACATAGTCGCAAAGGCCGACGAGCGCATCGTTTCGGGAGAGAAAGGGGCCGACCTTCGTTTCGGCCACGACTACACTATCCTGCCGCTGATGATGATCCTGGATCTTGACGGTATGGGCCGGGAGGCCCGGAATGCCGATGAGATCCACGGCATCATCCGTCTCCAGCAGGTTCCGATGGGCGCGAACGTTCACTTTGTGTTCTACAGGAACAAGGCCGGCGACATACTCTTCAAGGTGCTCCATAACGGAAAAGAGGCCACTTTGCCGCTCTACACGGAAAAATGGCCCTATTATTCCTGGGACTCCTTCAAGGAGCATTTCGGCAAATAAGCTATTGCAGCATTATCGACCTGAGGTCGTCGATGTCCTTCTGCGGTACGCCGATCTTGAGCAGATACTTGACGATGCGCTCCTGATACGTGCCGCTGCCGGTCTGGCTGAAAATGGTCTTTTTGATTGAACCGTAGCTATAGTTATCCCGTGTATGCTTGTACACGGGATTTCCGTTGTCATCCTTGGACATTCCCCAGTCCGAAGGGGAGAAATAGGTGAGCTCGTAGTCCTTGGCCATATCGCTTTCACTCACGCCGAGCGCGCCTTCCAGGAGCACGGCGAGGGTGGCCGTACGGTCACGTCCGGCGGCGCAGTGGAAGTACACGGGCTTGTTCTCCCGCAGGCGTGCGACCACCCAGCAGAAGGTGTCCTTCACCTTCTCGGGATTGTCGCGAACCATATGGTTGTAGCCGCTGTCGAAGCCGGGTGCATAGAAGGCGACGCCGCTGCCCAGGGGGGATGAGGAAGGCACGTCGTCGGCTTCGCGGAGGTCCACCTCGGCCTTGATGCCTTCTGCGAGCATCTCAGCCCTGCCGGTGCTGTTGCAGTATTTTCCGTCTATGCGGCCGCCGCGGTAGAGCTTGTGGTAAACCACCGTCTTGCCGCCGTAGCCTTTGTATCCGCCCAGGTCGCGCCCGTTGCGGACGTTGGGCTCGAAGAACACCTGGTGCAGGCGTCCGCGGGTGGCGAAGCTGCCCTTGGCCACGATCTCATTGCCGGAGGTGGTCACCTGCCAGTTATAGGTGGTGCCGGGGACGAGATTGGTGATGTTCTGGCTGCCCACGCCGCCGGACAGGCTGTATTCCCGGCTCCAGGAGCCTTCCCAGACGCGCAGTTTCTGGCTGGAGGACGATGCCGTCCAGCTAATGGTGTAGGTGGGCGGGATTTCGATGTTGTTCTCGCTTGGGCCGCCGCCTTCATATCCGATCACGCTGGAATAGGTGTACTCGGAGTTGCCGTAGTCCACTTCCTCCAGGAACTTTTGGATGTAGGGATTGGTGGCCAGGAACGCATCCTGGGGCAGGGGTGTGTCCGGATAGGTCCAGGACGTCAGGCGGCTGGCTATGGCCTTCGACAGGGTCCAGTCGTCGTCATCGGCCTCGATGTTCCAGTACATCGCTCCCTTCAGGCCCTTGGTCTTGACGTAGTCGGCCTTGAGCCCGACGGAGGTCTCGTCGTCGTAGCTGAGCACCATCGTGCCCAGGGCGCCCACCAGATAGGGGACCTTGGCGACGTCGTCCCAGCGCGCGGAATACTTGGAATCATCGTAGCGGATGTCCCTGTAGTCCAGGCATTCACTCGTGAAGTCGGTACCGTTGCCGTGACCGTAGAAGGGGATGCCCAGGACGATCTTCTCCAGCGGGACCCCCGCCTTCACATGAAGGGCGACGGACTCGTCGCAACTGCGCCTGGTCTTGGACGACTTGTACAGTCCGGCGTTGTGGTATGGCGGATCGCCCATGTCGTAGGTCATTATGTTCACGAAGTTGAAGTAGTCGATGCAGCTCTTGAAATCCACGTATTTTGCGCTGGAGGAGGAAGCCATCGTCAGGAGCCTTTCGCTGCCCAGCACGCTCCGCAGCTCCTTGACCAGCAGGGTGAAGTTCCTGGTGTCGTCCGGTGACGACGAGATGCCGGCGCTGTTGCTGGTGGGGTATTCCCAGTCCAGGTCGATGCCGTCCAGGTTGTATTGTTTCACCGCGTTCAGGCAATTCTGGCAGAATTTCTTGCGGTGGGTCTCGCTGGCCGCCATCTCGCTGAAGTTCCCGGCGCCCCAGCCGCCTATGGAGAGCTGCACCTTGAGGTCGGGGTTGTTCTTCTTTAGCGCGACGATCTGCACGAGACGGGACGCAGTCTTGATGTCCAGCGTCTCGAAGTCGTCCTTGATGTGGGCGAACGAGTAGCAGATATGGGTGAGGAGTGCCGGGTCGGGCATCGTCTTGTCCCAATAGGTGGCGTAGCCGACGACGACATATCCTGCCGGGTTGGTGACCGGCGTATCCGGAGTCTCCGGCTCCTGCGGCTCTTCAGGGGTGGTCGGCCCGGCAGGCGTCTCGGGACGCGAGGGCGGGGGGATCACATATCCCTGAACGGGTTTTTCGCAGGATACCAGAAGGGAAAATGAACAAAGCAATGTGGCCAGTAAGTGTTTCATATTTGCAAAGTAAGCAGAGGAACAATAATTTACCATCGCTTTTTGCGTGAATATACACACAATATGCGCAACAACGTATCCCCGGCACCGTCTTTTCCGGGAAGATAAAGGTTTTCTGCAATAAGAAAAAATTCTGTGGAAATTGCTATCTTTGTGGTCCGATAAACGCTGCAACATTAAACCATTATAGAAATGAAGTTCCTTACTGATGAAAAATTGCTCATCGTCGGCGCCGGCGGAATGATCGGCTCCAACATGGCACAGACCGCAATGATGCTCGGTCTTACCCCCAACATCTGCCTCTACGATATCTTCGAGCCGGGTGTTCACGGTGTGGCTGAAGAAATGTACCACTGCGCCTTCCCCGGCGCAAACATCACCTGGACCGTCGACCCCGAGGTCGCGTTCAAGGATGCCAAGTACATCGTTTCTTCCGGCGGCGCTCCCCGTAAGGAGGGTATGACCCGCGAGGATCTCCTCAAGGGCAACTGCAAGATCGCTGCTGAATTCGGTGATTACATCAAGAAGTACTGTCCGGACGTGAAGCACGTCGTCGTCATCTTCAACCCTGCCGACGTCACCGCTCTCACCGCCCTCATCCACTCCGGCCTCAAGCCCGAGCAGCTCACCTCCCTCGCAGCCCTCGACAGCACCCGTCTCCAGGAAGCCATCGCGCAGGAGTACGGCGTACAGCAGGACAAGGTCACCGGTGCACACACCTACGGCGGCCACGGCGAGCAGATGGCAGTGTTCGCATCCCAGGTGAAGGTCGACGGCAAGCCTCTCGCAGAGCTGCCCCTCACCCCCGAGCGTTGGGAAGAGATCAAGCACGATACCGTCCAGGGCGGTTCCAGGATCATCAAGCTCCGCGGCCGCAGCTCATTCCAGAGCCCTGCCTACAATGCAGTCAAGA
The DNA here is from genome assembly GCA_902787295.1 of uncultured Bacteroidia bacterium. GTDB lineage: Bacteria > Bacteroidota > Bacteroidia > Bacteroidales > UBA932 > Cryptobacteroides. The sequence continues at coordinate 253 of CADAFW010000003.1, read as the reverse complement.
TGATCGAGGCTGCAATGGGTGGCGAGCCGTTCACCCTCCCTGCAGGCTGCTACGTCAAGGATGAGAAGCTCGGCTTCAGCAACGTGATGATGGCCATGCCGACCACCATCGACGCCACCGGTGTCCACTACACCGAGCCCGTCGGAACTCCCGAGGAACTCGCAGGCCTCCAGGCTTCTTACGAGCACCTCTGCAAGATGCGTGACGAGATCGTCTCTCTCGGCATCGTTCCGCCCGTCTCCGAGTGGAAGAC
>CADAFW010000002.1 GCA_902787295.1 uncultured Bacteroidia bacterium | reverse complement strand
GGCAAGACCTACTTCTGGGAAGTGACGGTATGGGACGGCGAAGGCGGCCGGAGCAGTTCCGGACCCGTGGAATTCAGCGTCCCTGTGGATGCGTCCTGGTTCACAGCGGACTGGATTGCGGTGGACGAGGAACTCAACTTCGCCCACGACGCCCCCACCAGGCTCGCCGCCCGCTACCTCAGGCATGAGTTCGAACTCAAGGGAGGCATCAAAAAGGCCACACTGCGCATCTGCGGCCTGGGGTCATCCGTCTGCCACATCAACGGCAGGCCGGTGAGCGACGACGTGTTCGGCCCGCACCCGACCTGGTACAGGAAGGCCAGCCACTACCTCACCTACAACGTCACCGGGATGCTCCGCAAAGGCGCCAATGCGATAGGCGTGGAGCTCGGCAACGGCCGCTATATGGGAATGCGCCAGACCCCGACCATAGTGTTCGGAGTGCCGCGCCTGCTCGCCGAGATACAGGTGGAATACCGCAACGGCAAGACCGAAGTAATACGCACCGACGGCAGCTGGAAGGCCACCGCGCAGGGTCCCATAATCGCGAACAATGAATTCGACGGCGAAGAGTATGACGCCCGCCTCGAACTGGGCGAGTGGACAAAACCCGGATATGAGGAGGACGGCCGCTGGAAGGCCGCCGACATAGTATCCGCCCCCGGCGAGGAACTCCGCCAGCAGCTCTCCCCCTGCCTCAAGGTGCACGAAAGCCTCACCCCCGTGTCCGTCCACGCCTGCCCGGACGGCAGGGTGATAGTGGACATGGGACAGAACATGGTGGGCTGGCTCAAGGTCAACCTGCGCACGTACAAGGACTCCACCGTGACGATGCGCTTCGCCGAGACCCTTTCCGCCCCGGACACGCTCTATATGGCGAACCTCCGCACGGCGAAGGTGACTGACAAATACACCGCCGCGAAGGACGGCGGATTCAGCTGGGAGCCGGAATTCGTCTATCACGGATTCCGCTACGCCGAGATCTCCGGCCTCGACTACGTCCCCGAGGCATCCGCCTTCGAAGGCAAGGTGGTGTATGACGGGATGGCCACCACCGGCAGTTTCGAGTGCTCCGACGAGATCCTGAACGCGATCCACCGCAACGCCTACTGGGGCATAAGGGGCAACTACCGCGGAATGCCGACGGACTGCCCCCAGCGCGACGAGCGCATGGGCTGGCTCGGCGACAGGGCCACCGGATGCTTCGGCGAGAGCTTCATCTTCGGGAACGAACTGCTCTACTACAAGTGGATACTGGACATTGACGAATCCCAGCGTGAAGACGGCAGGCTCAGTTCCGTTTCCCCGCACTACTGGAACCCCTACCACCTGGAGGTCACCTGGTCATCGACCCTGTTCTACGGATCCGAGATGCTTTACAGGCAATATGGCAACGCGGACGCCATCAAGAACCGCTACCAGGCGATGCGCCGCTATGTGGAGTGCATGGTCAGGGACAACATGAAGGACGGACTGCTCTGGGACGACTGCTACGGCGACTGGTGCATGCCGCCGGAATCGCCCGAACTCATCCATTCCAAGGATCCGTCCCGCAAGACATCGAAGCCCGTATTGAGCAACACCGTGTTCTACGACATCCTGCGCAAGATGGAGAACTACTGCGTGCTCGCCGGCCACCCGGAGGACAAGGAAGGCTACAAGCTGCTGGCTGACAGCATCCTGGAGAGGTTCAACGACAAGTACTTCGACGCGGAGAAGGGCTGCTACGACAACAACACCGTGACCGCCAACATACTCGCGCTGCATCTCGGGATGGTCCCGGAGGGCCACGAGGAGGACGTGATGCGCAACATCGTGGAGAAGACCGAGAACGACTGGGGCGGCCACGTGTCGGCCGGCGTCGTGGGCATACAGCACCTGATGCGCGGACTCACCGAATACGGACAGAAAGACCTCGCCTTCCGTATCGCCTCCGCCGACACCTACCCTTCCTGGGGCTATATGATACGCAACGGCGCAACCACCATCTGGGAGCTCTGGAACGGCAATACGGCCGACCCGGCGATGAATTCCGGCAACCACGTGATGCTCCTCGGCGACCTCATCATCTGGATGTACGAGAACCTCGCCGGCATCAAATGCGCCGATGACGCGGTGGCATTCAAGAAGCTCGACATGGCACCCGTCATCCCCGAGGGCCTGACGCACGTCAGCGCAAGCTTCGACTCGCCTTACGGCACCGTCAGGAGCGCTTGGAGCACGGAGAGCGGGGAATTCCGCTGGAACGTCAGCATCCCGGCCAATACGAGCGCAACCCTCCGCTTCCCGGACGGCAGCGTCAAGGAAGTGGGATCGGGCGACTATAGTTTCTGATCGGGGCTACGAGGCGTCGAGGGACAGGTCCCAGGCGCCTCCCTTGCCGAATACCATGCCCACCAGCTCATCGTAGATCCCGGCCCGCTTGGCGAGGTCGAGGAGGTTGATGCGGTGCCGCATAAGCTGGGTATAGGGCACGATGGCAAGCAGCTGCGCGCGGGTGAGGCCTATGTCCGAAGGATCGGCCGGGGCGCCCACAATGCGGAACAGACGCTGCATCTTCTCGAAAGGATAGACCTGCCTGCGGTACTTCTCGCGCAGTTCCGGCCACTGGTCGCGGACCTTGGTGAGCTGCTCGCGCACGCCTTCCTTGTCGGCATATTTCACGTCTATGCTGCGGACTCCGAGTTCGGGGTCCACGAAATCTTCGAATATCTTCCTGGCGCGGGCGTGCTCCTCTTCCAGCGACGGCCAGGCGGCGACGCACTTGTCCACGTCCAGCTTCGTCAGGTCGAACTTCAGGAACTCGTCGAAGAAGGCGCACATCGTCAGCGTGCCGATCGCAACCTGGAAGCCGTGGCTCTGGAGCTCTCCCTTGTAGGTGTGGCCGGTCATGTCCAGGTAGTGGCTGAACAGGTGGTCGGTGCAGGAAGCCGGGCGGCTGGAGCGTGCGGCCTGCATGGCGAATCCGCTGAGGGTCAGGCCTTCGAACAGCAGCGAGATGGCCTTGAGGTCACCCTTCGCCACTCCCTCGGCGCTGGCGAGCATCTCGTCCAGCACGTCCTGCAGCATATGCCAGGCCTCGGGGATGATGGGCTCGGTGCCGAACAGGTCCGCGATCATCCATTCCGCACCGCAGGGGTTCTTGGCGGCCAGGTCGGCATAGCCGGCGGCGGTCATCTTGGCGGGAGCGGTGGCTATGACCTCGACGTCCGCGACGATGGCCACCGGGGCCGGGCATTCGAAGGTCTGCTTCAGGCCCTTGTAGGAAATGGATGCGCCGAATGACGAGTATCCGTCCACGGAAGCGGCCGTGGGCACGCTCAGGTAGGACTGCCCGTGATGGTAGGAGCAGAGCTTGCAGAGGTCGTTGATGACGCCCGAGCCGACGGAGACCGCGACTGCGCCGGTGTCGTCCAGCACCTTGTCCACCATTTCTATGTATTTCCACTCGGCGTGGAAATGCTCGTCCGGTATGTGGAACACGGTGGTCGGGATGCCGGCCCCGCGCATCAGCGCGAAGACCTTCTCTCCCGCGACCCGCCAGGTGTTGCAGTCCACGATCAGGACCGCATCCCTTCCGGGAAACAGGCTGCTGAATACCGCGGGAACCCTGTCGAGTATGTTTTCGCCAAGCTCGAACACCTTGGTGTCGGTGGCGTTGCGGAGCGCGTTTTCTATCCTGGGTGTCATTCTGTCTCTTGTTTTATCTTACTTCCGAACCGTTGTTCATGAGGTCGAACGGGGTGATGAGGCTGAGTTTGCCGTCGCCCTGCTCGGCGGAAAGAATCATTCCGTGGCTCTCTATGCCGCGGATCATGCGCGGCTGGAGGTTGGCCAGCACGCAGACCTGCTTGCCGACGAGGTCCTCGGGGGCATAGTATGCGGCGATTCCGGAGACGATGGTGCGCTTGTCCATTCCGGTATCGATCGTGAACTTGAGCAGCTTGTCGGTCTTCGGGACGCGCTCGCAGGTGAGCACGGTGCCCACGCGGATGTCCATCTTGGTGAAATCGTCGAAGCTGCAGACCTCCTTCTGCGGGGCCACCTGCTTTGCGGCTTCCGCCTTGGCAGCGGCCTCTCGCTCGGCGCGGATGGCATCGAGCCTGGCGAGCTGGGCGTCGATAGCGTCGTCCTCGATCTTGCCGAAGAGGAGTTCTGCGGCACCGATCTGATGGCCTGCGGGGATGATGCAGACGCGGCCGAGGATGTCCCAGGAGAGCCATACTTCGCCCGGATTTTCGCTTTCCTGCGCTCCCGCAGCAACGGTATGCAGGGCGGCGCCTTCACCGGCCTTGTAGGTATTGACGGTCTCCTGCTCGCCCTTGCGGTGGTCGGCGCCGGCGTGGAGCCTGACCCCGAGCATGTCGCGCAGCCTGCCGGCGGCGAACGGGGTGAAGGGTTCGAACGCTATAGCCAGGTCGGCGCAGATCTGGAGGGAGATGTTGAGTATGGTCGCAGTGCGCTCCAGGTCGGTCTTGGCGACCTTCCAGGGCTCGGTGTCGGAGATGTACTTGTTGCCCAGGCGGGCGATGCCCATCGCATCCTTGAGCGCCTCGCGGAACTTGAAGCCGGCGAGGTTGGCCTCCATCGACGCCTTGAGCGCGGGAATCTCGGCCAGCACTTCCTTGTCTATGTCCTCGAGCCTGCCGCAGGCGGGGACCTTGCCGTCGAAATACTTGTGGGTGAGGACCACGGCGCGGTTCACGAAATTGCCGAAGATGGCCACCAGCTCCGAATTGTTGCGGGTCTGGAAGTCCTTCCAGCTGAAGTCGTTGTCCTTGGTCTCGGGGGCGTTGGCGGTGAGCACGTAGCGCATCACGTCCTCCTTGCCCGGGAACTGCTCGAGATATTCGTGCGCCCACACCGCCCAGTTGCGGGAAGTGGAGATCTTGTCGCCCTCGAGATTGAGGAACTCGTTGGCCGGCACGTTGTCGGGAAGGATGTATCCGCCGTGCGCCTTGAGCATGGAGGGGAACACGATGCAGTGGAAGACGATGTTGTCCTTGCCGATGAAGTGCACCAGCCTGGTGTCTTCGTCCATCCACCACTGCTTCCAGCTCTGCGGGAGGAGCTCCTGGGTATTGGAGATATAGCCTATGGGGGCGTCGAACCACACGTAGAGGACCTTGCCCTCGGCGCCTTCCACCGGGACGGGCACGCCCCAGTCCAGGTCGCGGCTGACGGCACGCGGCTGCAGACCTCCGTCGATCCAGCTCTTGCACTGGCCGTAGACGTTCGAGCGCCATTCCTTGTGGCCGTCGAGAATCCACTCGGAGAGCCACTTTTCGTACTGGTCCAGAGGGAGATACCAGTGGACGGTCTTCTTCTTCACAGGCTTCGCGCCGCTGAGCTTGGACTTCGGATTGATGAGTTCCTCGGGGCTCAGGGTGCTGCCGCATTTCTCGCACTGGTCGCCGTATGCGCCCTCGTTGCCGCACTTGGGGCAGGTGCCCACGATGTAGCGGTCCGCAAGGAACTGCTTCGCCTCGGGGTCATAGTACTGCTCGGACTCCTTGGTGATGAACTTGCCCTCGTCGTACAGCTTGCGGAAGAAGCCGGCGGCGTTCTTCGCGTGCACTTCGGAGCTGGTGCGGCCGTAGATGTCGAAATTGATTCCGAGGCCGGTGAAGGAGTCCTTTATGATCTTGTGGTACTTGTCCACTATGTCCTGGGGGCTGCAGCCCTGCTGGCGGGCCTTGATGGTGATGGGCACGCCGTGCTCGTCGGAGCCGCAGACGTAGAGCACGTCCTCCCCTCTCATACGCAGGTAGCGCACGTAAATGTCGGCCGGGACGTACACGCCGGCGAGGTGTCCGATGTGCACCGGCCCGTTGGCATAAGGGAGGGCGCACGTCACCAGGATTCTCTTGTGTTTCTTTTCCATATCTTCAATCTATCTTTTTTCTCTTCCTATCAGCGCCTTGACCTTGCGCTGGGCTGCGGTGTATTTCTGCAGCTGCGCGAGGAGCACGGCGTCGTCGCCGCCGGCCTTGAGCGCGCGGCGTATCCCGTCTATGCTGTCCTGCAGGCGGCGTTCCTGATAGACCATGATGGCCTTGGGAACGAACTTCACGAGCCAGGACTTTGTGGCGGTGAGGGATGCGCTGAACTTGTTCACCGTCAGCTGGTATTTCTCGGTGGTAAGGTCCACCGCAAGGTCGGCCAGGGTGCGGTCGGCCCCGTTCAGCAAGGTGCGGACTATCCCGTCCTGGTTCATGCCCTCGTCGTAGAGTTCGAAGAACCTGTCGTACATGCGGGCATAGAGGGAGTTGGCCATGACGGTGCCGTCCGCCTCCAGGGAACTGCGGATGAAGTCGGCCACCGTGCATTTCTCATTCTCGTCCTCGGTGAAGTATTCGGAATCGCTTTCGAATTCCATCATGTCGCAGCCGTATCCCAGGAGGAAACCGAGGAGTTCCTTCTCGGGCTGTTCGAGGAGCTTGTTCTCAGGCACCCAGGCGCCGTCCTGAGGCAGCTGTTCCGGGAGGTAGTCCCCTTCCGGATAGTCGGAGACCGGTTCCAAGTAGTCGTCCGGCTGAAGGCCGTCCGCGGCCTGCGCCTCACCCCTCCGTTCCGCCTCCCGCTGGCGCCTTTCGCGTTCCCGCTGGCGGGCGGCTTCCTCCTGCATCTTCAGGCGGTCGGCACGGATGCGTTCGAAGATTATCTCCGACTCTATGCCGAACCTCGAGGAAACGGCCTCCACATAGACGGAGCGCTTCACCGGATCCGGGATCTCGGCGATGGTGTCAGCGATGTCGTTGATGAGGTTGGCCTTCTTGATGGGGTCGCCCGCGGCGTCTTCCAGCAGCAGGTCGGCCTTAAGGCTGATGAAGTCCTTCTCGTTCGCGGCGATGTAGTCCTGCACCTCTTCGAGGGTGTGCTTGCGGGAGAACGAATCGGGGTCGTCCCCGTCCGGGAGCAGCACCACCTTGACGTTCATGCCCTCCGCGAGCACCAGGTTCAGGCCCCTCAGCGCGGCCTTGATGCCGGCGGAGTCGCCGTCGTACATTATGGTCAGGTTGTCCGTGAACTTGTGGATGAGCCGCACTTGGCGAGGTAGATTCCGAGGAGGTTGCGGCTCTTGACGAAGATCTCCGTCTCCGGGGAGTTCACGTACTTGGCGGGATTGTCCGAACGCAGGGTCCTGCCGCTGAACGCCACCACCCTGCCGCTGACGGAATGGATGGGGAACATCGCCCTTTCGCGGAACTTGTCCACCACGCTTCCGTCCTCGTATTTCACCGCCAGGCCGGCGTCCAGCAGGTATTCCATCTTGTAGCCCGCGGCTATGGCGGCATCTACAAGTTCCGTCTTGCCGGAGGGGGCCCAGCCCAGGCCGAAGCGTTCGATGGTCTCGTCCTCGATGGCGCGGGAGCGGAAGTAGGCATAGCCCACGGCCCTGCCCTCGCCCTCCTTCAGGCGGGAGGCGAAGAACTTCTGGGCGAACTCGGACACCAGGAGCAGGCTCTCCTTGCGCTGCCTGCTAGCAATCTGCTCCGCGTCAAGCTCTTCCTCGATGATCTCTATATGGTATTTCTTCGCAAGATAGCGGAGCGCATCCGGATAGGAACAGTGCTCCTGCTCCATCACGAATCCGACGGCTGATCCCGCCTTGCCGCATCCGAAGCACTTGTAGATGCCCTTGGACGGCGTCACGTAGAAAGAAGGCGTCTTCTCGTTATGGAAAGGACAGCACGCGACGAAACTGGCTCCGCGCCGCTTGAGCGTCACGTAGTCACCGACGACGTCCTCTATCTTGGCAGTATCAAGAATGAGGTTGACTGTTTCCTGAGGGATCATGGAAACACAAAAGTACTACTTAAGACGCAATTTCGCAAAGGAACTTGATGCGTACGAGGCGGACTTCCATCTCGTCGTAGTCGGCCCCCAGTTCCTTCAGCGCATCGGTCCAGGAATCGGACTGCGCTTCCTCCTTGAAGTAGTCGTAGATCTCTTCTACGATGTCCTCGTCCAGGTTCTCCTCGATGTAGTAGTCGAGGTCCAGCTTTGTTCCCGTGGAGACTATGCCCTCGATCTCGTCCATCAGCTCCCCGATCTCCATTCCGCGGGATTCCGCGATGTCTTCGAGGTCCATGTGGCGGTCTATGCTCTGGATGATGAAAATCTTGCGCTCGGACTTGTTGGGGGCGGATTTCAGCACGAAGTCGTCCGGACGCTCGATCTCGTTCTCCTCCACGTATTTCCTGATGAGGTCCACGAACTCGGCGCCGAACTTGCGCGCCTTGCCCTCGCCCACTCCCTGGCAGTTGCGGAGTTCCTCTATGGTGATGGGATAGAGGATGGTCATGTCCTCGAGCGAAGGGTCTCCGAAGATGATCCACGGCTGGAGCTTCAGCTTCTTGGACATGTTCTTCCGGAGGTCCTTGAGCATGGCCATCAGCACCTGGTCCCCGCCTCCGCCGGCCTTCATCGCGGCATTCGCGGCCGCGGTCTCCTCGTCTTCCTCCTCGTCGGACGGCCCGCCGTCGGAGAACTTCCTGTCCTCCACCAGCTTGAGTTCCCAGGGATTCTCGCGGAACTTCCGGCCCTCGTCGGTCACGTGGATGAGGCCGTAGGTCTCGATCTCCTTGTAGAGCAGGTGCAGGATGAGCCCCTGGTGGATGACGGTGCACCAGAACTTGTCCGTATGGTCCTTGCCTGCCCCGAAGAAGGGCAACTCGTCGTGATGGTAGGACTTGATTATGGAATTGCTCTCCCCCGCGAGTATGTTGGCGAGATGGGTGATCTTGAATTTTTCGGGCAGGGACTCCACCAGGTCGATGACCAGCGACATCTCCTTGCGGCCGTCGAACACGGGTTTCGGGTGCAGGCAGTTGTCGCAGCACTGGCAGTCGTCCTGCTTGTAATCCTCGCCGAAGTAGTTGAGCAGCAGCTTCCTGCGGCAGGAACTGGACTCGGCGTAGGCCACCACCTCGTTGAGCAGCTGGCGGCTTATCTCCTGCTCGGACACGGGCTTGCCCTGCATGAATTTCTCCAGCCTCTGGATGTCCTTGTAGCTGTAGTAGGCGATGCAGTTGCCCTCCTGCCCGTCGCGGCCCGCACGGCCGGTCTCCTGGTAGTAGCTCTCGATGCTCTTCGGGATGTCGTAGTGGATCACGAAGCGCACGTCGGGCTTGTCTATGCCCATTCCGAAGGCTATGGTGGCAACTATCACCTGGATGTTCTCCATCAGGAAGGCGTCCTGGTTGTCGGCACGCACCTTGGCCTCCAGTCCGGCATGGTAAGGCAGCGCCTTTATGCCATTGAGCTGCAGCAGGTTGGCTATCTCCTCAACCTTCTTGCGGCTGAGACAGTAGATGATTCCGGACTTGCCGGGATTCTGCTTGATGTAGCGGATGATGTCCTTCTCCGGCTCCACCTTGTCACGGATTTCGTAGTAGAGGTTGGGCCTGTTGAAGGAGGATTTGAAGACCTTCGCGCCGGGGATGCCGAGGTTCTTCAGGATGTCGCTCTGGACCTTCGGAGTGGCCGTGGCGGTCAGGGCGATGATGGGCGCGCGGCCTATGGACTCCACCAGGGTGCGGATGCGGCGGTACTCCGGACGGAAATCGTGTCCCCACTCGGAGATGCAGTGGGCCTCGTCCACGGCGTAGAAGGATATCTTCACGCCCCGCAGAAGGTTCACGTTCTCGTCCTTGGTGAGGGTCTCCGGCGCCACGTAGAGGATCTTGGTCTTGCCGGCCAGCAGGTCGGCGCGGACCTCCTCCATCTGCATCCGGTTGAGCGACGAATTGAGGAAATGTGCCACGCTGCCGGTGCCCGTGTCGAAGCCACGGAGAAGGTCCACCTGGTTCTTCATCAGCGCGATGAGCGGGGAGATGACTATGGCGGTCCCCTCCATCACGAGCGCCGGGAGCTGGTAGCACAGCGACTTGCCACCTCCCGTGGGCATCAGTACGAAGGCGTCACCTCCTCCGATCAGATGCATGATGACATCTTCCTGATCGGACTTGAACGAGTCGTAGCCGAAGAATTCCTTCAGCGTATTCCGTACCTGTGCCTTGTCGGGAGTCATGGTAAATCAGTCTAAGGTATGAATTGCGAGACCTGAACGGAGCTTGGGCTCGAACCAGGTGGTCTTGGGAGGCATTATGTTGCCTGTGTCCGCGATGCGGATGAGCTGGTCCATGGAGACCGGATAGAGGGCGAACGCCACCTTCATCTCGCCGGAATCCACACGGCGGGAGAGTTCTCCCAGGCCGCGGATACCGCCAACGAAGTCTATGCGTTTGTCCGTACGCAGGTCCTTGATTCCCAGGATCTTGTCCAGCACGAGATTGGACAGGATGGTCACGTCCAGCACCCCGATGGGGTCGGAGTCGTCATAGCGGCCCGGCTTGGCGGTGAGGGAGTACCACTCCCCGTCGAGATACATCGAGAAGTTGTGCAGGGCCTGCGGATGGCAGATAGCCGCGCCCTTGGGAGCCACTTCGAAATCCTTGGAAAGGGCGTCCAGGAACTGCGCCTTGTCCAGTCCGTTGAGATCCTTCACCACACGGTTGTAGTCGATGATCTTGAGCTGGCTCTCCGGGAAGCAGACGGCCATGAAGAAGTTATATTCCTCGTTGCCGGTGTGTCCGGGGTTCTGCGCCCTCTTCTCCGCGCCCACGCGGGCGGCGGCAGCCGTGCGGTGGTGGCCGTCGGCCACGTAGAAGGCGTCCACGTCCTTGGTGAAGATCTCGGTGATACGGGCTATGACTGCATCGTCGCCGATGAGCCAGAATGCGTGCGTGAAGCCGTTCTCGTCCACGAAGCTGTATTCCGGTTCTCCAGCGGCAGCCTTGGCAACGATGGCGTTCAGCTCAGCGTTGTCCTTGTAGGCGAAGAACACCGGCTCTATGTTGGCGTTCTGGATGCGCACGTGCACCATGCGGTCGTCTTCCTTGTCCCTGCGGGTGAGCTCGTGCTTCTTGATGACGCCGCTGGCGTAGTCGTCGGTGTGGGCGCAGAGCACGAGTCCGTACTGGGTACGGCCGTCCATGGTCTGGGCATAGACGTAGTACATCTCCTTCGGGTCCCGCTTGAGCCAGCCGCGCTGCTGCCAGGCGCGGAAGTTCTCCACCGCCTTGTCATACACGCGCGGGTCGTGGTCGGGAAGCATGGGGTCGAAGTCGATCTCGGGCTTGGTGATGTGCAGCAGGGATTTCTCCCCCGCCATCTTCAAGGCCTCTTCGGAATTGAGCACGTCATACGGAGGGGCGGCCACTTCCGTGGTCAGCTCCTTCGGGGGGCGGATTGCCGCAAAAGGTTTTACTCGTACCATAGCCTACTTGTTTACCTGGAAACGGGTGTTGCCGGTGGCGAAGTAGTCCACGATCTGGCGGGCTGCGGCGAGGCCTGCGTTGATGTTGGCCTCGGCGGTCTGCGCGCCCATCTTCTTGGGGGTCGCGAACACGCGCGTGCCGAATTTCTCCTTCAGGACCTCGAGGTTGTCCGGCGCCACGTCGGTTATGTACTTGAGGTCGGGACGGTCTTCGAGGGCCTTCTCCAGGCCGGCTTCGTCCACCACTTCCTTGCGGGCGGTGTTGACGAGGGTCGCGCCCTTCGGCATCTTGGTGATGAGGTCGTATCCTATGCTGCCGACGGTCTGCGGGGTGGCGGGGATATGGACGCTCACGTAGTCGCAGGTGCCGTAGAGTTCGTCGAGGCTGGTGACCGGCTCGGCACCGCCTGCGACTATCTGCTCGGGCTTGAGGAAGGGGTCGATGGCCTTCACCTTCATTCCGAGGGCCTCGGCCTTGGCGCCCACCAGGCGGCCTACGTTGCCGAATGCCTGGATGCCGAGCGTCTTGCCCTGGATCTCGCTTCCGGTGGCCGGGGTGAACTGGGTGCGGGCCATATAGATCATCATCGCGATCGCAAGTTCGGCGACGGCGTTGGAGTTCTGGCCGGGGGTGTTCATCACGACCACACCGTGTCCGCTGGCGGCGGCGAGGTCCACGTTGTCGTAACCAGCGCCGGCGCGCACCACTATCTTGAGCTTCGGGGCTGCGGCGATCACCTCCGCGGTGACCTTGTCGGAACGGATGATCATTGCCTCGGCATCCGCCACGGCGGCGACCAGGTCGGCCTGCTCCGCATATTTCTCGAGCACGGTCACCTCGTGGCCGGCGCCTTCGAGTATTTCCTTGATGCCCTTCACGGCAACTGCTGCGAAAGGCTTCTGGGTTGCTACAAGTACCTTCATTCTATTTATGGAGTTTTTCGAAATCCTGCATGCACTTCACGAGGGCCTCTACGTCCTCGACCGTGCAGGCATTGTAGAGCGATGCACGGAATCCGCCGACGCTGCGGTGTCCCTTGATGCCGACGATATTGTAGGTCTTGGAGAAGGCGAGGAACTCGTCCTGCAGGGCCTCGTAGCCGTCGGCCATCACGAAGCAGACGTTCATAATTGAGCGGTCCTCCTTGTCGGCCGTGCCCTTGAACAGCGGGTTGCGGTCTATCTCGGCGTAAAGGGTCTCGGCCTTCTTCACGTCGAGGGCGTGGATGGCGTCCACTCCGCCCATTCCCTTGAGCCACTTGAGGGTCTCGTTCATCACGAAGATGGAGAACACCGGCGGGGTGTTGAACATAGAGAGCTTGTCTATGTGCACGCGGTAGTCGAGCATCGTGGGGATGTAGCGGCTCACCTTGCCCAGGAGGTCCTTCTTGATGATGGCGAAGGCCACGCCGGCAGGGCCCGCATTCTTCTGCGCACCGCCGTAGATGAGGGCGTACTTGCTCACGTCCACGCGGCGGCTGAGGATGTCGGAGGACATGTCCGCGATGAGGGGCACGGGGCTGTCGAAGTCTTCCTTGATCTCGGTGCCGTAGATGGTGTTGTTCGTGGTGATGTGGAAATAGTCCACGTCCTTGGGAATCTCGAAGCCCTTGGGGATATAGCAGTAGTTCCTGTCCTTCGAGGATGCGAGGGCATAGGCGTCGCCGAGGCCCTTGGCCTCCTTGAGAGCCTTGCTCGCCCAGACACCGGTGTCCAGATAGGCCGCCTTGTGCTCAAGGTAGTTCATGGCCACATAGAGGAACTGGAGGCTCGCGCCGCCTCCGAGGAACACGACTTCATATCCTTCGGGGATGTCGAGGAGCTCCTTCCAGAGCGCCCGGCACTCGTCCATTACCGCATCCCATTCCTTGGTCCTGTGAGATATCGAAAGAAGTGAAACGCCGGTGCCGGCGAAATCCTTGAGGGCGGCACAGGCATTGTCGATCGCCACCTGCGGAAGCAGGCACGGACCGGCTGTAAAAACATGAACTTTACTCATTTGGTTATCAAATCGTTTATTGTGGTTGCAATTTACTCTTAAATATACCGGATTTTTCCGTTCTTTCCAAAAAATCTTCCTCTAAATTCAAGCGTACCCTGACCTCCATCGAGCATTGCATCCCGAAGTCCTGCGCGCGCTGCGGCAGGTCCAGGTCCTTGATGATTTTCATCGCCTGGGGCATAAGGGAATAGTCGAAATCGATGCGGTACCACGCTCCGGCCACCTTTTCGACGACCTCGGCGGAGGCGAGGGCGTCGGCAGTGGAGGTCTTGTAAGCCCGTATGAGGCCGGGGACTCCGAGCTTGATGCCGCCGAAATAGCGTACCACCACGACCAGCACGTCGCTCAGACCTGCGGAATCGATTTGTCCCAAAATAGGTCGCCCCGCCGAACCGGCAGGCTCCCCGTCGTCGCTGCTTCTGAAGACCGTGCCCCCGAGGCCGATGCGGTAGGCGTAGCAGTGGTGCCTGGCATCGTGGTACTCCTTGCGCAGCGCGGCCACGGCGGCCTTCACCTCTTCCTCGGATTCCACGGGATATGCGAACGCCATGAACCTGCTGCCGAGTTCCTTGTAGAGGCCCTCGGAGGGGGATGCGATACTTTTATATGTATCTGCGGCAGCCATGCAATCCAAATTTAGTGAAATATTCGTATCTTCGCAATATGAATTACAAGTACAGAATCACCCTCGCGGGCATCAAAGGGTTCTTCAGGGTTTACAGCGTAAACGCCTCGAACACCCTGTATACATTCCATAAGCAGATACGCGCAGACCTCGAATTCCCCGTGGACCAGCCCATCCTCTTCAAGGGCCTGGACGGAGACGGCAACGTAGTCGGCCGCTGGGCGCTCGTGGACCTGGGCGCCGGAACCGTGGACAAGGTGAAGATCTCCGACACCGTCAAGGCCGGAGTGAAGAGTTTCGTGTATTTCTACGACATCGCCTCCAAGAAGAGCGTGATCGTCACGCTGGAAGGCGAGACGGGCGAGGGCGGCGGCGCACCCGTGCTGCTTGAGAGCAAGGGCCCCATTCCCCTCGAGTTCGAGAACGGCTACGTGGCCTTCGAAGACCTCCCCGAAGAGCACCGCAGGATCCCCGGCATCCCGGGTGGCGACGGCTTCGAGGATGACGACGACGATGAAGATGAAGACGTCGCCGACGACGACAAAGAAGAAGAGGAAATCATCTACGACGGCGAGGAATAGAACCGCCGCATATAATAATAAAGGGGACAGCCGGTCGGCCGTCCCCTTTTCTTTGTCTGTCCAACTGATTACTCAGCCTTCTCGACGAACTTGCCGACCTTGGTGAGCTCGACGTCGAAGAGGAGGGTGGAGTTAGGCTCGATGCCCTGGGTTCCGCGCTCGCCATAACCGAGCTTGGAAGGAACGGTGAGCTGGATCTTGCCACCTTCGCCGATGAGCTGGAGACCCTCGGTCCAGGCGGGGATCACGCGGTTGAGCATAAGGCGTGCAGGCTCTGCATCCTCAGGGGTCTCGTCGAATACGGTACCGTCGATGAGGGTTCCCTTATACTTCACCCATACGGTGTCCTTGGGACCCGGCTTCACGTCGCTGCCCGGCTCGAGGATCTTGTACTGGAGGCCGGACTCGGTCTGGGTGACACCTTCCTTGGCTGCGTTTGCTGCAAGGTACTTGTCCTCCTTCTCCTTGTTCTGGAGCATGGTGAGGTTGCGGCGCTTCTCGAGGAAGCCGTTGAAGAGATCGTTGATCTTGGAAGGAGCGATCTTGAACTGCTTCTCGAAGTCTTCGCTCTGAGGGTTGCCCTTCGCCTTGACGAAATCCTTCATACCCTTGACGATCTCGGAATAGTTGAGGTCACCGAAGTTGTATCCCTTGATGAAGCTTCCGAAGTTGACGCCCACGAGGTAGCTCACGGAGTCGATCTCGGCCTTGGTGGGGGTGTAATCCTTGGCGGTCATTTCCTTTACGGCGCCTTCCTCGGCGCCTTCTGCATCTGCGGGCTCTGCGGTCTTGGGAGTGCAGGCCACAACAGCGAGTCCCATAAAGAGGGACATGAACAATTTGTTGGTCTTCATGATGTTATTGTTGATGAATAAAATAATTTGCGTTTAAAGTTCCCAGGCGAGGGCCGATGCGCCGAGGATGGCGGCGTCGGATTCCTTGAGCTGGGAGAACATGATCTTGACCTTTCCCTTCCAGATCTTGAGGAGGTTCTCGTTCATAGCCTCGAGCATAGGCTCGTAGAGGAATTCCTTGGCACGTGCGAGACCGCCGAAGAGCACGATGGCCTCAGGCGAGCTGAATGCCACGAAATCGGCGAAACTGCGTCCCAGGAGCCTTCCGGTGTAGTCGAAGATGCGGAGGGCGAGCTTGTCGCCGGACTTCGCAGCGTCGAACACATCCTTGGAGCTGATTTCCTCAAGGTCGCGGAGCATCGAAGGCTCGTCGGAGCTCTCCAGCCACTCGCGTGCGGTACGTGCCACGCCGATGGCGGAGCAGTAAGCCTCGAGGCAGCCGGTCTTGCCGCATCCGCAGGGGCGGCCGTTGTAGCGCACGACGCTGGTATGGCCGAGTTCGCCGGCGAAACCGTCGTGACCATAGACCATCTTGCCGTCGATGATGATGCCGCTGCCGACACCGGTGCCGAGGGTGATCATGATGAAATTCTTCATACCACGGGCAGCGCCGTAGGCCATCTCACCCATCGCAGCCGCGTTGGCGTCGTTGGTGAGGGTGACGGGGATGCCGCCGAGCTGCTCGGAGAGCATTTCGGAGAATTTCACCGACTGGGTGGCAGCCCACGCGAGGTTCGGGGCGAAGGCGATCTCTCCGGTATAGTAGTTTCCGTTGGGCGCACCCACGCCGATGCCGCGGATCTGGCTCTCCTTGCCCGCATCTGCCACGCAGGCCTTGATGGCGGTGGCGAGGGCGGAGATGAACGCGACGGCGTCGCTGCCGTAGGTGTCGGAACGGATGACCGTCTGTGCGAGGACGTCGCCGCGCGCATCCACAACTCCTATCTTGGAGGTCTGGCCGCCTACGTCAACGCCTACTACAAAATCCTGATCCATAGTCGCTTATGCTTTTTTGACCCTGGAGCCGAAGGCTGCGAAGTAGAGTATGAACGCGACGCAGACGGCGAGGAGCCAGTAGCTCGGCAGGTAGCCTGCGGCGTCGGCGATGGCATTCTGGACGAGCGGGACGATACCGCCGCCGACCACCATTGCCATGAAGATGCCGGATGCCTGGTTGGTGGAGGCGCCGAGGCCTTCACAGGCGAGGTCGAAGATGGTACCCCACATCACGGAAGTGCAGAGTCCGCAGAGGACGAGCAGGAGAGCGGCGATGGGAACCTGGACCATTCCGAAGCCCTGACCCTTGAACACCGGCATTGAAACCATGGAGGAGTTGCCGAGGATGATGGCGAGGACTATGAGCACGAGGGCCACTGCGGACACGGTCACGAGCTGTGCGCGGGAGCTGACCTTTCCGGAAATGACGGAAGAGGTGAGACGGCCGATCAGCATAAGGAACCAGTAGGTACCGGCCACGAAACCGGCGATGGCGACTGCGGTGGAAGGATCCATTCCGGCGCCCTTCACAGGGTCTGACAGGTAGAAGTTGAGGGTTCCGGGGATACCGACCTCAACACCCACATAGACGAAGATGGCGATGACGCCGAGCACGAAGTGACGGAACTTGAGCGGGCTCACTGCATTCTCGGAGTTGCGCACGGCCTCGGGGTCCTCGATCTTGACGAAGGAGAGTACGATGAAGGCGAATGCGAACACGCCCATTGCAAGGAAGAGCACGGGGTTCACGTCGGTGATGAGGGTGTTCTTGGTGAGGGTGCCGATGAGCGCACCTACCAGCATCGGAGTCAGGGTACCCATCAAGGAGTTGAAGGAACCGCCGATCTGGATGTACTGGTTGGAACGGGCGCCGCCGAGGAGCTTGAGCATGGGGTTCACGACGGTGTTGAGCATACACATCGAGAAGCCGGCCACGAATGCGCCGAGGAGGTACACGAAGAAGTTGGCAGGAAGGCCGGCAAGCTTGCCGCCTACGCCCACGATGCCGGACAGGAACTGGATGAAGACACCCAGGAAGCCCACTGCGATGGCGATGAGAGCGGTCCTCTTGTAGCCGTACTTGGTGAGCATCTTTCCGGCCGGGATACCCATTATGGCATAGGCCAGGAAGTTCATCATATTACCCATCATTCCGAGGAAGTTGGATCCCTCGATACCGGGCTGCATCTTCCAGATGTTGCCGATAGGAGCGGCCAGGTTAGTCACGAACGAGATCATTCCGAAGAGGAAGATCATCGCGATGATGGCAATAATGTTGCTGTCAGATTTTTTAGCCATTGTTTTTGTGTTTTATTAGTTAGTAATCATTTGATTGCTATTTGAGCGCGGCGATGTTCTGCGGGTTCACGAGCTGCTTTCCTTCAGGGGTGTAGGCATACTCGATGCGCTTCTCGAAGTGCTTCTCCACCTTGCCGCGGACCACCTTGGCGGTGGAGTTCACGAGGCCGTTCTGCTCGGTCCAGGGCTCTTCGCACACCACGATGGCGGCGGGGAGCCACTTCTCGGGGAACATGCCCTCGCGGGAACCGCCCTTGCGGTAGGAGTTCACGTCGGCCTCGATGAGCTTCAGCTGGGCCTCGGGATCGTCGCCGGCCGCAGCCTTGAGGGCCTCCTTGTTGGGCACCACCAGGACGATGGTGTAGGGGCTCTGGTTGTTGTGCAGGATGACGTTTTCGATGTACTTGGATGCGACCGCGAGATTGTCCTCGTAGCCCTCGGGAGAGTATTTCTCGCCGTCGGAGGAGATGAGGAGGCTCTTGAAACGTCCGGTCACGTAGAGGTAGCGCGGGTTCTCCTTGCAGAGATAGCCGCGGTCGCCGGTATGGAGCCAGCCGTCCACGATGGTCTTAGCGGTGGCCTCGGGATTCTTCCAGTAGCCCGCCATCACGTTCTCGCCGCGGATGACGATCTCGCCGGTCTCGCCGATCGGGAGCTCCTCGCCCTTGTCGTCGCAGATCTTGATGTCCATGGGCACCACGGTGCGGCCGGAGGAGCCGAAGCGCGCGTGTCCGCCGGAGTTCGAGCAGATGATAGGCGTGGCCTCGGAAAGGCCGTAGCCCTGGAAGGTAGGCATTCCGATGGCGCAGAAGTAGCGCTGGAGGTCGATGTCCAGGAGCGCGCCGCCGCCGATGAGGAACTGCATCCTGCCGCCGAAGGTCTCGCGTATGGTCTTGAAAATGAGCTTGTCGAAGAGGTTCACGAGCGGCTTGCGCCAGAACTGCCAGCCACCCTGGTTGTAGTATTCCTTATAGTACTTGATGTTGTTGTTCAGGGCGAAATTGTAGAGTTTCTCCACCTTGGGGCCCTTCTTCTTGATGCCGCTCTCGATGGCTTTCTTGAAGCTGCGGGAGATGGCAGGAACGCTCAGCATCACCATGGGACGGACCTCCTGCATGGTGGGAAGGAGGTTGCGGAGCTGCGCGGTGGGAGTCTTGCCCGGAACGGTGGCGATGCTGCCGCCGTGGTACATCATCGTATAGAAGCCGGCCACGTGCGCGAAGCAGTGGTCGAGCGGGAGCACTATGAGCATTACGGCGTCCTGCTGGATGTCCACCACGGATGCGCCCTGCTCCACGTTGGCGGTATAGTTGCGGTGCGTGAGGAGGATGCCCTTGGGATCGGCGGTGGTGCCGGAGGTATAGCTGATGTTGGCGTAGTCGTCGGGACCGACGGCGGCCATGCACTCCTCGATGGCGCCGGGATGCTCCTGCATGTACTTCTCGCCCATCGCGTGCAGTTCCTTGATGCCTATCTCGTTCTCCTGGAGGGGGATGTCGTCGAAGACGATGACCTTCTCCACTGCGGGGCAGCGGTCGATGACCCTGCGGACCTTCTCGATCTCCATCTCGGAAGCCACGACGAAGCGTGAATCCGAATGGTTGATGCGGAAGGTGAGGTCGTAGTCGGACTCGAGCTTATATGAAAGGGGAACGTTCACCGCACCCGTGTAGAGGATGCCCAGTTCCGTGATGACCCAAAGGTTGCGACCTTCGGAAATGAGGGAGACCTTCTCCCCCTTCTTGAGACCGAGGGCCAGGAATCCGGCGCCTATGATCTTGGCTTCTTCGCGGGTCTGCTTGAAAGATGTCTCGGTCCAGACTCCGTCCACCTTCTCACGAAGGAAAGTTGCGTCCTGGTATTTGTCGACGTAAGTGTTGACGAAGTCGATGATGGTTGGTCTTTTTGTCATGACATGTATTTTGGTGTGATACTATTTGGCCGGCGGGAAAAGCCCGTACAGCTGTGCGTCTATCATATTGGTGATCTGCTCGAAGTCCTCGGGGCGGTCGCCGAACTTGATGTGGTCGGCGTCCACGACCAGGAGGTTGCCCTTGTAGTCCTTGATCCAGTTCTCGTACTTCTCGTTCAGGCCGGTCAGGTACTCGATGCTGATGCTCTGCTCGTAGTCGCGGCCGCGTTTCTGGATCTGGGAGATGAGCGTGGGGATGGTGCTCTTGAGGTAGATGAGCAGGTCGGGCATGCCCACGAGCGACATCATCAGGTCGAAGAGGTCGGAATAGTTCTCGAAGTCGCGGCTGCTCATCAGGCCCATGTCGTGGAGGTTGGGCGCGAAAATGCGCGCGTCCTCGTAGATGGTGCGGTCCTGGATGATCACGCCGTCGCACTTGGAGATGTCCACGACGTCCTTGAACCTCTTGTTGAGGAAATAGATCTGGAGGTTGAACGACCAGCGCTCCATGTCCTTGTAGAAATCGGAAAGATACGGATTGAAGTCCACTGACTCGAATTTCGGGGTCCATCCGTAATGCGCGGCCAGCATCTTGGTGAGGGTGGTCTTGCCGCTGCCGATGTTTCCTGCTATCGCTATATGCATGTCTCTGAGTGTTTAATCGTTGAAGAGTCCGTAAAGTTTCGCGTCTATCTTGTCCGTGATGGAGGCGAAGTCCTCCGGCCGGTTCTCGAAATCGAGGTCGTCGGCGTCTATCACCAGCAGGTTGCCCCCGTAATTGTCTATCCACTGCTCATAGTGCCGGTTCAGGCCCTGGAGATATTCCAGGGTGATGCTCTGCTCGTAGTCGCGTCCGCGCTTCTGGATCTGCGACACGAGATGGGGCACGCTGCTGCGGAGGTAGATCAGGAGGTCGGGCGGCGCCACCATCGACATCATCAGGTTGAAAAGCTGCATGTAGGTGTCGAAGTCGCGCTCGCTCAGGTTGCCCTGCTCGCGGTTGTTGGCGACGAAAATATAGACACCCTCCTGGAGAGTCCTGTCCTGGATGATGACGTCATCGGACTTGGAGATCTCCAGCAGGTCCTTGAAACGCTGCGCGAGGAAGTAGGTCTCGAGGTTGTAGGACCAGCGGGGGATGTCGTGGTAGTAGTCTTCCAGATAAGGATTGTAGGTCACGGCCTCGTACTTGGGCGTCCAGCCATAATGCTCCGCCAGAAGGCGGGTGAGGGTGGTTTTGCCACTGCCGATATTTCCTGCTATTCCTATATGCATAAAGACCCTTTTACAGTTATCTTACAAATTTAGTACAACTTTTGTAAATTTGCCTAGTCAAAGTTCAAAGATTTAATGAATATCCGGCATTTTTCTTTCAACCCCTACCAGACCAACTGCTTCGTGGCCTGGGAAGAGGAGGGTACCTGCATAGTGGTGGATCCGTCGTTCCGCAGCGGGGCCGAGAGCGACCGTTTCATGGCAGCCCTGGAGCAGCTCGGGACCAGGCCGGCGGCGGTGCTCCTGACCCACGGCCACGCGGACCACATCTGCGGAGTCGGGGAACTGCAGGAAAAGTTCGGATGCCCCGTCCATATGAGCAGCGCGGACATCCCGGTCTGCGAAATCACGCTTCCGGGATTCACGCAACCGGACAAGGGCTTCAGCACCACTGACATACGCGACGGGGAGACGATCACTGCCGCCGGGCTCGGTTTCAAGGTCATCACCACCCCCGGACACACCCCGGGCAGCGTCTGCTACCTCAACGAAAAATACGGCGTGATGTTCACCGGCGACACCCTCTTCGCCGGTTCGATAGGCCGCACGGACCTGCCGATGGGCGAATACGACGACCTCATCCGGTCCATAATGGACAAGCTGATGGGACTGGACGGGGACACCGACATCCTGCCGGGACACGGCGGGCGCTCGTCCATAGGCTGGGAGCGCACCCACAACCCGTTCCTGGAACCGTTCAACGAAAAGGAAGAGGAATACAACCCCGAATAAGGGCGCTATTTCCCGTAGAAAAGTACGCTCTTCACCGCCCCCTGGCTGTCCATGAGGGTAAGCCTGTGCGCGCCCGGAGCCGGGACCACGAGCATCTCGTGCTCGCCGGTGGTCTCCCCCAGGTATTCATCGTCCAGATGCCAGTACAGCGTCGCCGAAGGATCGGTGTGCGCCGCTCTGCACACGGCGCCCTTCATCTGCCCGTCCAGCCCCCTGGTGGCGACTATGGTCACGCCCGGCTGGGGATAGATGATCGCGATAGGGTTGCGCCCGGAGGCCGATGCGGCATCGAAGCGGGGGTGCTTCGGAGGCAGCGGGCGGTAGTCCAGGTGCTTCTTCTGGTAGTACCATTCCTGGGCCGGCGGCAGCACGAACCGGACCTCCGTACGCATGTCCTCCACGGGGTAGCAGTCGCTGTTAACCAAATAGCGTCCTTCGGCATCCAGGTGCACCAGTTTATGGTAGGGGCAGGGATCCGGCCGTTTGTCCACGTCCGGCACCCAGACGGTATCCCGGTGGGGGCAGAAGCAGTTCACGGGCAGGCCGCTCTCGTGGCAGAGTTCCATCTGCGTGAGTTCGCGCACCGGCATCTCGAACCATCCGCCCGGCGGAAGCGCCGCGAACACGTCGAACATCACCGGCGCCGCGTAGGAGACTCCGGTCATTCCGGCGCGGCCCTCTCCGTCGCTGTTGCCTACCCACACGCCGACCACGTAATCTCCTGAAACGCCCACGCTCCAGGCATCGCGGCAGCCCCAGCTGGTGCCGGTCTTCCAGGCTATCCTGCCGGACGAGATGAAGTCCATCCAGGAGGCCTCTTCCTCAGGCCGGTTGGCTTCGGACAAGGCATTGAAAGTCAGCCAGATGGCGCCCTCGTCCAAAGGCACGTCCCCGGGCTTGAGCCAGCCGCCCTTCGAGTTCTCCGACCAGCGCAGGTCGCGGGAGATCCTGTCGCCGGATAGCTTGGCGGCCATGCGGTAATAGGCCCGCACGAGGGTGTGCAGGGAGATCTCGGCGCCGCCCAGGATGAGCGACAGCCCGTAGTGGTCGGCATCCTTGTCGATGGTGGTGAAGCCGAGGGAACGCAGCAGGGACAGGAATTCCGGCGCGCCGTACTGCTCGAGCATCCTCACGGAAGGCACGTTCAGCGAGCGCTGTATGACCTCATCAGCAGGGACTGCGCCGTCGAACGAGCGGTCGAAGTTGTGCGGGGAGAAATTATTGTAGTTGTACGGGGTGTCCTTCACCAGCGAGCCGGGAAGGATGTCGCCGCGCTGCAGCATGGCGGCATACAGGAGCGGCTTCAGGGTGCTCCCGCTGGACCTCGCGGCGGGGATCATGTCCACGTCGGTGCCGCGCAGGCCGGCGGCGAAGCCCCTCGTGTTGCCGAAATAAGCGAGCACCCGGCCGTCGTGGACGTCCGCCACGAGTATGCCCATATTGTCCACGAGGTTGGTATGGTAGGTCTGGAAATGGTTGCGGGCTATGGCGGCCACCCTTTCCTGGAGCTTGTAGTCTATCGTGGAACGCACCATCCCTCCGGAAGCGGTGCGGGAGCGTTCGAGCAGGTGATAAGCCCCGTCCGGCATGGGCAGCGGCTTGTCCGGCAATGGCTCGTCCTTTGCAAGAAGGCATTCGTCATGGTCTATCACTCCGCCCGCCTCCAGTTTGTCCAGCAGGAAGTTGCGCTTGCGCAGCAGCTCCGCGCGGTTGCGCCCGGGGTGGATCATCGCGGGGGCGTTGGGAAGCACCGCGAGCATCGCGCTCTCCGCCCAGGAGAGGTCTCCGGCACTGCGGCCGAAATAGCGCCAGGCGGCCGCTTCGAGACCCACCACGTTGCCCCCGAAAGGGGCGTTGGAGGCATACAGGAGCAGGATTTCGTCCTTGCTGCAGCGGAGTTCCAGGCGGGTGGCGAGGACCGCTTCCCAGAGTTTCTCGAACAGGTTCCTGGGCTTGTCCGGACGGCTCAGGCGTATGACCTGCATGGTGATGGTGCTGGCGCCGCTGACCACCCTGCGGCTCCGGACGTTCTGCACCACGGCGCGGCCTGCGGACATGAAATCTATGCCTATGTGACGGCGGAAACGCTTGTCCTCATAGCAGATGATGCTCCTGGCGAACTTGGCGGGGACGCTGTCCGCAGGAGGGAAATAC
The DNA here is from genome assembly GCA_902787295.1 of uncultured Bacteroidia bacterium. Lineage (GTDB taxonomy): Bacteria > Bacteroidota > Bacteroidia > Bacteroidales > UBA932 > Cryptobacteroides. The sequence continues at coordinate 11,037 of CADAFW010000002.1, read as the reverse complement.
CACTGCCCGTCCGACGAGATGCGCGCCCCGAGAAGGGTGCCGTCGGAAGCGGTCAGCACGGCCGACTGCGGAGCCTTGAAAAGCTGCCTCGGAAGGCAGAAGAGATAAAGCAGCGCAAACGGAGCGAGAATCAAAAGTATTTTCTTAACTTTGGTATTCACCAGTGACAAAAATAACTAAAATACGGATATGAAAGTTCAACGATTACTCCTTATCGTCTTCGCAGCCGCGGCCGCACTGGCCGTTTCCTGCAAGCAGCAGCAACAACAGAGCGGCACTCAGCCGGGCATAACCTCCAAGGCCGGCCCTATGGTGGAGATCGCCGCGGACACGGTGGCTTCGCGCAGTCCCAAGCTCGTCGAGGTGGATCCCGACGTCCCCGGGATACGTCTCCTGAGCAAGGGGAGCATACTCCCCTCTTCCGGCAGCCTGGACCTCCTGTTCTGCTCGCACGGCTTCGGTGCCGCCGAGGTCAGGGTAAGGCGCATCTACAGGAGCAACGTCCTGCAGTACATGCAGTACGAGCAGTACGAGAAGAACTACGAAATCCGGAAGGTGGCGCACCAGGTGGCCGATACGACCATAATCCTGGGAGACGCCACGTCCGAGAGCATCAAGGAGGAACGCACCTACGGCCTCAGCCTGGACGAGATCATCAAGCCCGAGCCCGGCGCCATCTACCGAGTGGAGATACGCGGACGCGAGCCTGCCGTGAAGATGGACGTATGGGAATACGACTCCTCTTTCGGCGACTACCAGACCTATGACGACCGCCACGTGGACCTGCTGGCATCCAACCTCGCCATCATCGCGAAAGGCGGTGACGACGCCCGCGACATATTCGTCTATAACATCATTAGCGGCAAGCCCGTTTCCGGCGCCAAGGTCAAGCTCTTCGACTACGTGCAGCAGGAGATCGCCAAGGGCAGTACCGACGGCGAAGGCCACGTCAGGTTCCCGGCGGCCGGAGAGGCCAGGTTCGTGGCCGCAAGCAGCGGAAACGACTTCTCATACCTCGACCTCAAGAACGAGAAGTCCCTCAGCACCAGCGGCTTCGACGTCAGCGGCGCGGAGCACAAGGACGGACTCAAGGTCTATCTCTTCGGCGAGCGCGGCGTATGGAGGCCGGGCGACACCCTCCACGTGACCGCCATCGCTATGTACGACGGCGCGGCCCTGCCCGCAGGCCATCCCGTAATCGCGGAACTCCGCAACCCCGACGGCCAGGTCGTCAGCACCAGCACACAGAAGACGGGCGGCAGGCCCATCTGGCACTTCCCCTTCGTGACGGCCAAGGACGCCCCCACCGGCAGGTGGAGCGTCAGCCTCACGCTCGGCGGCCAGACCTTCGGCAAGGCGCTCAGGGTGGAGACCGTGAAGCCCAACAAGCTCGACATACGCGTAGATTTCGGCAAGGAAACCATCACCCCGGATGCATCTTCCACTGGCACCATCGCCGTCAACTGGCTCTACGGAGCACCCGGCAGCGGCCTCAGGGTGGATGGCGACGTGGACATCACCCCGGCCAGGACCGCCTTCAAGGGCTACCCCGACTACGATTTCCAGGACGATACCCGCTCGTTCGACGCACAGACCCTACACTACAAGGAGATGCGCACGGACAGCGAGGGCAAGATCGCAATAAACAGCAGCCTGGACCTCAACAAGGCGCAGGTTCCCGGAATGCTCAACGCGGGATTCACCTTCAGGGCTTACGAGCCTTCGGGAGAATTCAGCACCTCCTACAGCTCCTTCAGGATGTCCCCGTTCGACAGGTACGTGGGCATCAGGGCGGAGCTTGAAAAGAGCGACTGGGGCTCCTTCATCAAGATAGGCAAGGACCATCGCTTCGACGTGGTCTGCCTGGACGCCGACGGCAAGCCCGCCGACACCAAGCTCCGCGCGGAAATCTTCCACGTGGACTACAGCTGGTGGTGGAACTCCACCGAATTGATAGCCAACTACATGGCCGGCAGCAGCAAGGAAGTGATGATGACTGCCGAACTCAGCACCAAGGGCGGAAAGGCAAGCTTCAGCTACGACTGGGCGGACGACCCGAACGGAGTCTATTTCATCAGGGTCACCGACACGAAGGGCGGACACGCCGCATCGATGCTCTGCGACGCCTATGACGCCTCCGGGACCGGCGGCGCCGCAGACGGATTCGTGAAGCTCACCGTCAGCTCCGACAAGGAAAGCTACAAGGTGGGCGAGACGGCCCGCCTGATCATCCCGTCCAGCGCCGGTTCAAGCGCTCTCGTGTCCATCGAAAAGGGCGGCAAAGTGCTGAATACCAAACGGGTAGCCTGCCACGCCGGCAGCACCGAGATCCATATCCCGGTGACGGCTGCGATGCTCCCGAACGTCTATGCCGACATCACCCTCATCCAGCCTCACGGCCAGACCGTCAACGACGCCCCCATCCGAATGTACGGCGTCAAGAACATAAACGTGGAGGACGCCTCCTCACGCCTCAGCCCGGTGCTCGACGCCCCGGAGCAGGCCAAGCCGGAGACCGCCCTGAAATTCAAGGTCAGGGAGAAGGACGGCAAGGCGATGAGCTACGTGGTGGCGGTCGTGGACGAGGGCCTGCTCTCGCTCACCGGCTTCAAGACCCCGGACGCCTGGAAGGCCTTCTATTCCAAGGAAGCCCTCAGGGTGCGCACCTGGGACCTCTACGACGCGGTCATCGGAGCCTACGGCGGCCGCATCGAACAGCTCTTCGCGATAGGCGGTGACGAGGAAGCCGCCGGCCCGCTCAAGAGGCAGGGCGCAGAGCGCTTCACCCCGGTCGTCAGCTACCTCGGGCCATTCGACCTGAAGGCCGGCAGGACCGCCAGCCACAGCATAGACATACCTCAATACATAGGTACGATGCGCGTGATGGTGATAGCCACCGACGGCAAGGCGCAGGGCAGTACCCAGGGCGAGGTGAACGTCACCAAGCCGGTGATGGTGCAGGCCACCCTGCCAAGGACCCTCTCCACCGGTGAACGCATCAAGGTCCCCGCTACGCTGATGACGCTCAAGGAGAACGTGGGCAACGTGAAGCTCAGCATCAAGACCGACGAGAAGTTCAGCATCGTGGGACCTCCGAGCATCAACGTACACGCGACCGAATGCGGCCAGAGCGTGGAATACTTCGAGTTGCAGGTCGGCGACTTCACCGGCGTGGGACACGTCAGCGTGACCGCCGAGTCCGCTTCCGACAAGTCCGTCAGCGCGGTGGAGATAGACGTGCTCCATCCGAATCCGGCTTCCACGAGCCTGCAGAGCGTGCTCATCGAGCCGGGCAGCGGCAAGGACGTCACCGTCCCGCTCACCGGAATCGAGGGCACCAACGCAGTGGCGGTGGAATTCTCCAGCATACCCGCCATCGACCTCGGCGGCAGGATGAAATACCTCACGGAATACCCTTACGGCTGCATCGAGCAGATCACTTCCGCAGCATTCCCGCAGCTCTACCTGACCAAGGTGATGGACTGCGACGCGGCATACGCCGCCAAGTGCACCCGCAACGTGACTTCGGCCATCGCAAGGCTCCAGAGCTACCGCCGCAGCGACGGTTCCCTCAGCTACTGGCCGGGCTCGGCCAGCACTTCGAACTTCGGCACCGCCTATGCGCTGCACTTCCTCCAGGAAGCCGAGAACGCAGGCTACGCCGTACCGGCGGACCTCAAGTCCTCCGTCATCGGCTACATCTCACGCAAGATAGTGAACGACAGCCACATAAGCATGGTCGACAGGGCCTACGGAGCATTCGCCCTCGCCCTTGCAGGCAAACCGCAGCGCAGCGCGATGAACAATCTCCGCGAGAAAGTCTCCGAGGCTGAACCCGATGCCGCCTGGCTCCTCGCAGCCGCCTACGCCTGCGACGGCAAGAAGGACATCGCCCAGAAGATCGTGGCCGGCCTGCCTTATGCCAACGACAAGTACGACTGCTTCGGAAGCGAGGACCGCAACATGGCCATCGCACTGAAGACCAGCATGTTGTGCGGCCTCAAGGAGAAGGCGTTCGACCTCGCCGCGAAGGTGGCCGCAAGGCTCAACGACGGCAGCCGCTACATGAGCACCCAGGCCACCGCCTGGAGCCTCTGCTCCATCTGCAGCTATGCCTCCGAGATGGATGCACGCGGCATCAGCGCCACGGTGAAGTACGACGGCAAGACCTCCAAGGTGAGTTCGCCCAAGAACATAGCCACCCACGAAGTCGCCCTCAAGGAGCAGAGCGGCAGCGTGACCCTCGGCCTCGCCAACAACGCCGGCGGCACCGTCTATGCCACCGTCAGGACCAGCGGCGTACCCGCTGCGGGCACCGAGAAGGCCTCTGCCAGCGGGCTGAGCCTCAAGGTGAAATATGTGGAGAACGGTGCGGAGATCTCCGTGGACACCCTCTCCAACGGACGCGTGTTCAAGGCCGTGGTGACCGTTACCAACACCGGTTCCGCCGCGGTGGAGAACATCGCCCTCTCCCACAGGTTCCCTTCCGGCTGGGAGATACGCAACGAGCGCATGTATTCCAACGTGGAGGCCCCTGCAGGCATCACCTGGCAGGACTTCAGGGACGACAGGGTTTATTCTTTCTTCGACCTCAAGGCAGGCCAGAGCGTGAACGTGAGCGTAAGCCTCACCGCCACCTATCCCGGACGCTTCTACCTCCCGGCAATCAGCTGCGCGGCGATGTACGACTCTTCCGTCTCCGCAGTCATCCCCGGCAGGTGGGTGGAAGTCAAGGAGCGCCGTTAGGGCTGTGGGAATGCGGGATTTTTAGTATCTTTGGAGGTTATGCCTGAAAAGAAGGACGAGTTCATAGAGATACGCGGAGCCCGCGCCCACAACCTCAAGAACGTGGATGTGGACATTCCGCGCCGCAAGTTCGTGGTCATCACGGGCATAAGCGGCAGCGGAAAGTCCTCCCTGGCGTTCGACACCATCTACGCCGAGGGCCAGCGCCGCTATATGAACACCCTCTCCCCGTATGCCAAGCATTTCATGGGCATACTGGAGAAGCCCGAGGTGGAGAGCATCGACGGCCTCAGCCCCATCATAGCCATAGAGCAGAAGACCACGGGCAACAACCCGCGCTCCACCGTGGGCACCATCACCGAGATCTCCGACTTCCTGAGACTGCTCTTCGCAAGGGCCAGCACCGCATATTCGCCGGCCACCGGCAAGGAGATGGTGCGCTACACCGACTCCCAGATAGTGGACCTCATAATGAAGGAGTACGAAGGCCGCAAGTGCCTCCTGCTCTCCCCTCTCGTACGCGGCCGCAAGGGCCACTACCGCGAACTCTTCGACCAGCTCCGCAAGAAGGGCTACACCCAGGTGCGGGTGGACGGAGTGATACGCGACCTCAACGAAATGGACACCGTGGACCGCTACAGGGGGCATTTCATAGAACTGGTGGTGGACAAGCTCAAGCCCGGCGAGGGCGACGAGGGACGCATCCGCAGTTCGGTCAAGTCCGCGCTGGACACGGGCAAGGGTTCCGTGGCGGTACTGGACATGGAAAGCGGTGCGCTCAGGCACTTCTCCAAGCATCTGGTGGACCCCGAGACGGGGCTTTCCCTGCAGGAGCCGGCGCCGCACAGCTTCTCCTTCAATTCGCCTGAAGGCTACTGCCCGCACTGCAAGGGCCTCGGGACCGTCCCGGACATCAATCTGGACACCATCATACCGGACAGGGAACTCAGCATCGCGGACGGCGGCATCGCTCCGCTGGGCAGGGTGCGTGCCACCCGTAAGTTCGAAATCCTGCGCTCGATGGCGCGCAAGCACGGTTTTTCCCTATACGACCCCATCGCCGAACTTCCGGACGAAGCCGTCAGCCTGCTCGTTTACGGTTCCGACGAATTCTTCCGCGTGGGAGAAGGCTCCGATTCGGAGATGCTCAACTGGCCCGGCGTGGCGGACGACGTGGAAGACAAGATAGTCTGCCCCGTCTGCAACGGCACCAGGCTCAGGCAGGAGACCGCCTGCTTCAGGATCGACGGCAAGACCATCTCCGACGTCTGCGCGATGGAGATTTCCCAGCTCAAGCCCTGGATCGACGACCTCCCGAACAAGTTCGGCAAGAGGGGCAACGCCATAGCGCACGACATCCTCAAGGAACTCTCCGACAGGGTGGAATTCCTGCTGGACGTAGGTCTGGACTACCTCACCCTGGACCGGCCCACCGCGACCCTTTCCGGCGGCGAGAGCCAGCGCATACGCCTTGCCACGCAGATCGGATCCAAGCTGGTGAACGTGATCTACATCCTGGACGAACCGTCCATCGGCCTGCACCAGAGGGACAACCGCAAGCTCATCGCCTCGCTGAAGAAACTGCGCGACGAGGGCAACACCGTCATAGTGGTGGAGCACGACCTGGAGACCATGACCAGCGCGGACTGGCTCGTGGACGTGGGTCCCGGAGCCGGCGAGAACGGTGGCGAAATCTGCTTCAGCGGCAAGGCCGGCAGCCTGTTTTCCGGCAAAGGAAAGGCGCAGGCGCCCGATTCGCTGACGGCCCGCTACCTGGAAGGCAAGCGCAGCATAGAGGTCCCTGCCGTGCGCCGCAAGGGCTCGGGGCAGTTCCTCGGACTGCGCGGGGCTAGCGGCAACAACCTCAAGGACGTGGACGCGGATTTCCCGCTCGGCTGTTTCATCGGCATCAGCGGCGTCTCCGGCTCCGGCAAGTCCAGCCTCATCAACGAAACCCTCATGCCCATACTCAAGGGCAGGTTCTATCATTATAAGGAAAAGCCGCTGCCGTACAGGGAGATAGTCGGCGTGGAGAACATAGACAAGGTCATCGAGATAGACCAGAGCCCCATCGGCAGGTCCCCGCGGTCCAATCCGGCCACCTTCACCGGCGTGCTGACCGACATCCGCGACCTCTTCGAGCAGACCCCCGACGCCAAGGTGCGCGGCTTCAAGGCCGGCCGATTCTCGTTCAACGTGTCCGGAGGCCGCTGCGAGGAGTGCAAGGGCGCTGGCATCAAGGTGATAGAGATGAACTTCCTGCCCTCCGTGAACGTCGTCTGCGAGGCCTGTGGGGGCAAGCGATACAAGGAAGATACGCTCGCGGTCAAATACCGCGGCAAGAACATAAACGACGTCCTGGAGATGCCCATCTCGGAGGCTTACGAATTCTTCCGGAACCACCCGAAGATAGCCCCGAAGCTGAAGGCGCTCGTGGACGTGGGCCTCGGATACGTGCATCTCGGGCAGTCGGCCGTGACGCTCTCCGGCGGCGAGAGCCAGCGCATGAAACTGGCCGCGGAACTGTCCCGCAGGGCCACCGGAAGCACGCTCTACATGCTCGACGAGCCCACCACGGGCCTGCATTTCGAGGACATCAAGGTGCTGCTCGGAGTGCTGCAGAAGCTTGTGGACCAGGGCAATACGGTCATCATCATCGAGCACAACCTGGACGTCCTCAAGAGCGTGGACTGGCTGATAGACATGGGCCCCGAGGGAGGGCGCCGGGGCGGCAGAATCATTGCAACGGGTACGCCGGAGCAGATTGCTTCCGACCCGGAATCGGTAACAGGAAAATATCTAAAGGAAATACTATGACAAAGATCGAAGGCGCCAGGCAGGAATACAGGGACTGGTGCGAAGCAGTCGGCATTACGACCATCGAAGAACTCAACGCAACGCTCGAAGAAGGCGGTGCCATTCCGCTCATCAACCTCTGCGAGGCCAGGCAGGAACGCAAATACGCCGAGGCCGCCGACCAGATATTCTGGCGCAGGAGGCAGTCCCGCATCGTGATGATGTCCGGACCGAGTTCCAGCGGCAAGACCAGCAGTTCGCTGCGCATAGCCCAGCAGTGCCGCGTACTCGGCATCAACCCTAAGGTGATCGAGCTGGACAACTATTTCGTGGACCGCGACCACACTCCGGTGGACGAGAACGGCGAGAAGGACTACGAGTGCCTCGGCGCGATGAACATAGATCTCCTCAACGACAACCTGAACGACCTGCTCGCGGGCAGGGAGGTCATCATTCCGAAGTTCGATTTCGTGAACGGCCGGCCGATAATGGACGAAAGCCGCAAGATGAGGCTGGAGGAGAACGACATGCTCTTCATGGAGGGCATCCACGCCCTGAATCCCGCGCTTACGCCCGACGTGGACCAGAACAAGATCTTCCACGTCTACATCTCCGCGCTTTCCGCCCTCCCCGGCGGCGAGAAGGTCCACAGCTCCACCACCGACAAGCGGCTCCTGCGCCGCATCGTGCGCGACAACCGCGTGCGCGGCATCGACCCGGAGACCAACATCCTCCGCTGGCCAAGCGTGCGCCGCGGAGAAACCCAGAACATCTTCCCCTTCGAGGAGAACGCCGATGTGGTCTTCAACTCCAGTACGCTCTACGACCTTCCGGTGCTGAAGTATTACGCCGAGCCGCTGCTCTACGGCATCAAGGAAGGCTCCCCGGCCTATGAGAAGGCGCAGTTCCTGCTCAACTTCCTCAAGAAGGTCGTCGCCCTGAAACCCGCCGAGATCGCCGCCATCCCTCCCACTTCCATCATGAGGGAATTCATCGGAGGACAAACGCTGTAAGATCCGTTTCCCGTTGGGCAAAATCAGGCATTTTGCCCATCCGCATCGCTGAATCGACTTCCCGGACCCCAAAAACAGGCTTTTTGGGGTCCCAGATAGCGAAAAATGCCTCTTTGTACACCAAAAACAGGCTTTTTGGGGTCCCGGACAGCGAAAAACGCCCCTTCGTGCCCCAAAAACAGCATTTTTGGGGTACGAACTACACGGAAAAGCTACAGATGAGAGCAGCGCAAGGCGATGCCCCGTAGCCGGGACCTGAAATGAGGGTTAACGGTCCCGTCTACGGGGCATTGCCTTGCGACAGCAGGGTACCTAGCCGAGGCTGGATCCGAACAGCAGCAGGGCGAGGCCTGCGAGCAGCACGGCGAGATCCACGGCCTTGTCGCGGATGTTGTGCTCCTTGAAGAGGAGGGCCCCGGCGATGAAGGTGATGACCACGGCGCCGCGGCGTATCATGGACACGACGGAAAGCAGCGCGTCACCGTCCTTGAGGGCGAAGAAATAGCAGGCGTCCGAAATCGTGATGAGCACGCCTATCAGGACTATGGTCCAGTCCCACCTGAAACCCTCGAAAGCCTCTTTTTCGCGCAGCCACTTGATGAGAAGCAGCAACGCGAGCAGGACGGTGATATAGACGTTGGTCCAGCTCTGCACGAACAGAGGCTCGATATGCAGCTGCCCCAGTATGTGCTTGTCGTAGAGCGCACTGGCGGACCCGGAAAGGACGGACAGAACCATCCAGGCCACGCCCTTGTTGCTCTTGAAGGCGATGCCTTCCTTCTTGCTGGAACGGCTAAGCAGCCAAAGGGCAAGGAACACCAGCAGCACGCCGCCCCATTGCCAGAGATTGAGTTTCTCGCCGAACAGGATTATGGAGAAGGCCACCACGAATACCGGCCGGGAGGCCTTGATGGTGCTCGCGGTGGTGATGGGCAGCAACTTGAGTCCGATGAGCCCGGACACCCACGAGGTCGTGACCAGCACGGCCTTGAGCATCAGCGCGAGGTGGTGCTTCAGCGGGCCTGCGGAAAGGAACGGACACAGGAACAGCGATGAGAGTAAAGTGGCCCCGAGCAGGATCCACAACACCCCGTTGCGTTTGATCGCCTGCTTCTTGGCTACGTCATAGAAGCCCAGAAGTACGGCGGAAATAAGGGACAGCCATAACCACATATCACTGCAAAGATATGACTAATAAGAAATCAGCGGGCTCGTGAGGGCCTGGCGGAGTTCGTCGTCGTAGCGGAGCATGTACTGGACGCTGGCCTTGTGGAAGTAGTAGCGGACGATGATCTCCTGCTCGATGAACGGGACTATCTCGTCCTTCTTGAGGCGCAGGAAGCTTTCCTTGTCCATATCCAGGGACTTCTCCAGGGCGGCAAGTTCGTCCTTCATCGCATCCTCGAGGCCGTCCTTCCGGATCTGCTCCTTCATCCAGTCGAAGTAGGTCTTCGCGCCGGAGCGGTAGTCGAACTCCTTACCCTTGGCGAACTGTACGAATTCCTCATAATCCTCGAAGACGAAATCCTCCGGCGCGGCGATGCTCTCGTGCCTGCGCACGTAGTCCAGTGCGTATTCCTCCACTATGCCGTAGTTCACCACGGAATAGACCAGGCGGCTGTATTCCTTCGGCTTGAGCTCCACGTCCGGGGTGATGCCACCGCCGTCGCGGACGGTCCTGCCGTGCGCCGTCTTGAATTCGTGAGTGAGGGAATCGGGCACGTGGCCCACGCTGCCGTCCTCATTGCGCTTGGAATAGTCGATGGCCTGCACGCAGCGGCCGGACGGCGTATAATATTTCGCGGTGGTGATCTTCAGCTGTCCCCCGTACGGCAGGCTGCGCATGCTCTGCACCAGGCCCTTGCCGTAGGAGCGCTGTCCCATCACGGTGGCGCGGTCCATATCCTGGAGCGCCCCGGCCACGATTTCGGACGCGGAAGCGGAGCTGGAATTGATCAGCACCACCACCGGGAGTTTCGTATCCACGGGGGCCTTGGTGGTCACGCAGGTGTAATTGGCGCCGTTCGAACGGCCCTTCGCGGTCACAACCAGCGAACCCTTGGGCACGAAGACGGACACGATGTCGACGGCTTCCGAAAGCAGGCCGCCCCCGTTGCCGCGGAGGTCGAGGATGAGCTTCTTCATCCCCTCCTTCTTGAGCCGCACGATCTCCTTGCGTATCTCCTCGCCCACGCCTTCGGTGAATCCAGTCTGGGCTATGTAGCCCGTCTGGGCATCGATCATCCCGGAATAGCTGATGTCGGAGATATGGATCTTCTCGCGCACGACGGTTACGTCCACGGTGTCGCCGGTGCGGAGTTTCTTCACCTTGAAAAGGACCTTGGTGCCAGCCTCGCCGCGCATCTTCTCGCTGCACTGGGCGGAGGTGAGGCCGTGGGTGCTGACGCCGTCGATGGAGAGTATCTCGTCGCCGCAGACCAGCCCGTACTTATGCGCCGGGGAGTCCTCGTAAGGCTCGTTG
>CADAFW010000001.1 GCA_902787295.1 uncultured Bacteroidia bacterium | reverse complement strand
GTCCTTTGCCGTGAGGCACGGGACTCTCATCTTTTCAATGGGTTACGGATTGAGCCTGTTCCGAAGTTACGGAGATTCAGACAAAATGCAGACAATATCTGCAAAAAAAAGAGACTCCGGACAAGGAATCCAGGGTCTCAAAATCTTTATACAACGGATGTGTTTCCACAATCCGTTGCAAATATAGTCATTTCTCTTGAGAAATCCAATCATCTATCAACCTGCCCACCCGGACATTCTTTTCTTTCGCCCTCGCCTTGAGTTTCTCCTTGGTGTCCCGGTCAATGGTGATGACCATCTGCACCCTCTTGTCCTCCGGATCTGCAGGTTTCCGACCACTACCAGGTCTTGCGCCTCCCCATGTGTTGTCTGCCATATTCAGTCCTCCCTATTTTCTTGCAGGATACATTCCAATGATGCGAGAGCGCAACTCACCTGGACGGATGCAGTCCCATTGCCATAGTGCAGTTCAACATCATTCTCCTCCAGGTGGTCATAGATGGCACAGAGCCTCCTGTATAAAGACTCCAGGGTCTTGACCTCTTGCTTGTTCAGTTTCTGTCTCATGGCTTAGTACTCCTATTCGGCAAAGGTTTCGGATTCCAGGATCTCATACTTGACTGACATCCCGTTAAGCATATCCCAAAAGAAGAATCCGCAATCGGTGCAGTCCACAGGATTGTCAACTCCTGCGATGGAACTATAGGTGCATGCAATGTCATATCTCTTCTTGAGACATTTCTCCGCTTGAGGTTTCGATGAACACACCCATGTACGGAGGAGGAGATGTTCCCCCTTGCTGCTTTCAGTAACGATGTAGGTTTTCATGTTGTATAAAGATTTTGATTACGGCACAAAGGTACAACTAATTTTTGAATTCGCAAATTATTTTTTCAAAAAGTTACAAAAAAGGGAGGACTTTTTCCCTCCCTCTCCTTTATAGTTAGGAAACAAGGATTGTCCAATACTCTCTGTTCCCGTCTGCATCCTCTGCCCATGCGGTCAGTCTTGATCCGGAGGTCGCACCTGCAGCCACCGAGACAACCCCGTTGGAAATGGTGATGGATGATGCCTCGCTATCCCTGGTATGCCATGCCGATGCGGTCAGCACGGACGGAGTGAGGGTCGCAGTCCCCCCGGCAGCAACGGAGACCGGATTGTAATGGATGTACCTGTCAATACCTGCACCGAACCGGATGCAGGACAGGAGCGCATTGGTAGGATCAACCACGCATGCATCCCACAGATCCTCCGTTGCCGTTCCCCCGGTGGCATCCCACAGATCCTCCGTTGCCGTTCCCCCGGTGCGAGTGAACAACATCTCTCCCTCCGGCCAGGCAGAGGATGTCGGGTCGAAATTGACCGACTTGTTGCATCCGACCTGCACCGCCCAATTCGGTGATGCAAAAACATTGTCCCCATGTACATGCCCCTCAAAGAGGGAGATCACCTTGTCGGATTGGAGAGCAGCATTGATCTTGGCATTGAATGCTGCCTGTCCATTGTATCCATGACTTGGGATTACAGGCACATGGGTGAACACCACAACTTTCCAATCGTTTGGCGTATTATTGATCAGGGCCTCAAACCAATCTGCCGTTGCATTGGAATATGCATATAGCCCTGCATCGGTGCAGGATTTCAAGACAACAAGACGGATTTTCAGTCGATCAATATCCCTGTAATAGTTCATCCCATTCTCCGCACCGGGGACTATTCTCTCATCAAGGGGTTGGAAGTAGAGGGAATATATCTCGGTCGGAGTCAACAGGCGGTCTCCCGTCTCACCGACATTCTCCGAATAATACCGATTGACATCATGGTTGCCCAACGAGAAGAAGAACGGGGTCTCCATGCCGGACAATGCGCCCATCGAATCATCCGCATCACGGATTGATTGGATTGCGGATGTCCTCCCGTCTATGATGTCACCCATGCAGACAACATTGTCAAGACGGACATGTCGGTGCAGTTCTGCCATGTTGATGCAGGATTCCAGGAATACATACGGAGCGATCACACTCCCGTTCTGATAACTCCTGTAGTGAACATCCGTCACGACTGCGAGAGTCACGCAATCTGTGGAGATCCTTGCCCTCACCTTGTTGATGGTATCAAGCATCTCCTCCCGATAGTAGTCCTTTATCTTATCGGAAGAGATTCTGCGTAGAATGAAAGGAATGACATCATCCGTCTGCGCCCTTATATATATGTATAAAGAGGAGAAGACATCAACCAATGCCGGACTGATATAGATGTCATATCCGGGTTGGATTGTCTGCCCGATGTTGACAAGGAAAAGGGTGTGTGTGACATCCTCGCCATCCAGGTATCCGACCGCCAATTTCGCATAACTCGTTGACACCCCCTCCGGATCTGTCCAATTCCCGTTGGGGAATTCGATTCGGACAAAATCTCCGACTGCGACATCGAAATTCTTTCGCACAAAGGATGTTCCCCTCCCGATATAGTCTCCCTTTTCGATTATCTCGGAAGTGCCACCACCCATCCCTTCCTCCAGGTCGGCAAAGTTCTTGTTGATCTTGTCTATTGCGGAATACGCATAGTCAGTCTTCTCAATTGTTCTCATGGTTTATTCGATTGAAGATGCTCCCTCCCAAAGCATCACATTGTTCGTTGCATCTTTAATGTAACAATTCGCATAGTTGGCTGTGCGGAAATATAGACGGACATGGGTGTAAGAAGAAGTATTCACCGATACCGACCTGGGGTTTGCGCTTGCGCCAAAGTAGTTTTGTGTCTGTGTCTGTTCATTCACCAGGACAAGGCAGAGGTTGCCGGATGAAACCACCTCGCCACAGGAGAATTCTATTGTAATGTTTCCCCCTGTCTGTGGCAATTCCACGAGTTTGCCGATTGAATAAGAATACCCGACCGCACCGACACCCGTCTGCTTGAACATGGCTGCTCCATAATCCGTCTTCTGTGCCGTTCCGGGGACATCGGAAAGGGCGTAGTTCCAACCGATGAAGTCTCCCCGGCTATTCACCTTGTCGGCATCGAACATATATGCGCTCTTCCAATAGTCCGCATCCGTCTTTATCGTTGCCGGATTGACATCTGAACCTTTGAACAGGTATTCCCCGGAATCCGTGTCCTGGATGAAAGATTGCTCCATGAGTGAAGTCTTGAAAACGATCCTCGCATATCTGACATCCTCGCTGACTGCGATTGATATGGAACGGGGATTTGCGGTCGCTCCATAGAACGTTGTGTATTCCATGGACTCATTGAAGAACAGGATTGCAGGATAGTTCGTTCCGCTTGCCCGTATCTCTCCGCAAGAAAAGGACAGATGCCTTGTCACACCGACATCTCCAAGGTCAATCATCGGGGAGATGCTCCAGGAGTCCTGTGAACTTCCCGTCCCAAGACGGAGTGCTGCACCTGCAGGTTCTCCGTTGACCGTTATGGGGAAGAATCCGACATCCTTGTATGTGGGATTCTCTCTCTCACGAAACGCAAGGTTGGCAAGCCTGTCAAGGATTTCACGGATCTCCGCAATTTCCTGCAAGGTCGCACCGGATGGCGTTTCCTGTGAAAGTCCGAAAGGATAGATTGTTACGTTTGCCATATTATTTCTTAATTGATTGGAGATCCTGCAGAGAAAGTTGCCGTGTTCGCTGAACCGAAGAATGATTCGCTTACCAAATCGTAAAGACCTGCGACACCATTGGGGTCGGTACATGGGACACCATGGAAAACTTCGACTCCCTCCTTGACCCCGACAACATCTCCGTACACTTTACCGATGAACGGATAGTTTGAAGATGTAGTCTTCGATGCAGCAAACAACCATATTGCCGTGTCAATGTTGGAAGTTGCATTATGGGTTTTCGTTGCGGAATCTTCCACGGAAAACTCCACACTCTTGCGGTTGATGGTAATCGTGAGTTGTGTCCTCGCCGTATTCGGATAACCTGCGATGTAATAACTCGCATTTGTGGAAGTCCCCCAATACCCGTTGGTAATCGCACCGACATAATGCCCTGCCGATGTCTTGCTGCCGACAAGGATCTGATTCGTTGCAGGAACGGCATTCGCTTGTGCCGTGATTGTCCAAGTACATGGATAGATAATCCCCGTGTTGATGAATGCGGTTGTGGTGTTCTCAATGTACTCAACCTCGGTGTATCCATCCGGCAACCTGGATGGTGTCGGAGGCGTTGGAGGCACACCGCCTTTCTGAAACACAAGGTCAGTCCCCAGGAATGCCTTTGCAATCTCAACATCCCCCAGGAACATCTTCCCTATCTTCGTTGTTCCGATGTAACTCATTCCGATGCCTCCGGGATTAGGTACAAGGTGTCCGATTCTTTCGTAGTCAACGCCTCATACGCAGCCTCATCCGCAAGCAGCACATATCTCGGATACTGCGGATGGACATGATTGAGGTCAACCGTGATTGTGTCACCGGAAGTCAGTGTGATGACAATCGTGCCGTCCTCGGCGCTGGTGACGGACTGGAAACCGACACCCGGCTCACCCGGAGCGCCGGGAGGCCCCTTGAACTCGCCGACATCTTGATACTTTCCGTCCGCCGTATCGCCGCCCGTCCCGACATATAGGTACATATGGGTGCCGATGATGTACCCCATATTCTGCTGACCGGGGTCCGGGAGGTCTTCGATGCTATCCACGATAATAAAGCCGTTGACGGCTCCGCCCGCGTGTGCGCCGAGGTCCTCCACCATGTCCAGCAGGACGGCGTTCAGCACCGGGCCAGTGATGAGTTCCTGCCCGTTCGCCCGGATCTGCGCGTTGATTATCGCAATGAGGTTGCTGAAATCTGCCATATTTGTCAAAAGTTTATCAGATTATACGATACACCGACACCCACGTATGGGGAAATCCCCTGCCGGCTGAATCCGTAACCGGCCTGCACGCCGATGCCCCAGCGCTTCCTCTGAGGGACCGGCACGAACTTCGTGATCTCGGTCGTGGTCCTGTAGACCATCAGCGAATCCAGGCTCGGACGGTACCCTGAGACGACGGCCCTGTACAGGCTGTCCTCCTGGTAGATCCTGCGCTCGATGGGAACGTCGACCAGCACCGAATCCACGCGCAGCGTCGTGTCGTGAACGGCCAGCTTGACGGTGTCGGTCCTCAGGAGATAGCGGTCCACGAAAACGGGCGTCTCCCGCACTATCGTGTCGTGCACGGTCAAGGTGTCCACCCTTTCCACGAGAGTAGTCCCAGGACGCCGGAAATGCGAACTGTAGCCAATAAGGAATCCGACAAGGAAAGGGATGACCAGTATGAGGTGTTTCTTCTTCATTTTGCGAGGTAATATCGGATCGCCCAGAAGGCGGCCATCGCTACGTGTTCTTTGGTGTCTTGGCGGAGGAGGAAGGCGCACTCGTCCCGGTTGTCGTAAAACCAGTTCTCAAGAAGTACCGCCGGGCACCGGGTCTTTCTGAGGATGTAGAAATTCTCCTCGTAGTCAGGATCTCCGTCGGACCAGTCGGTGCGGAATCTGGCATCGGGAAACTCGACGCGGAAGGAGTCGTACATCCTGGCGGCAAGCCGGTCCGACTCCGTCTCCCCCACGGTAGTGTAGCAGGACCAGCCACGCGCCGACATCCACCGGCTGCCGTCTCCGGCTGCATTGGCGTGGATGCTGACGAGGATGCAGTCGCCCTCTTCCTTGTATACCTTGTTGATCCGGTTGACTCTCGTCTTGAGGCTGACGTCGTTCGTTTCCGGGACGACGAGCCGCGCGTCGAAGCCGTCGTCGCAGAGGACGTCGTAGAGGATCTCCGCGACCTCCCGGTTCCAGAGGTACTCCTTGAACCTCCCGTCCGGGCTTCTTTTTCCTGGTGTGTCGATGCCATGGCCGTTGTCTATTAGGATGATCATTCCGCCAGTCTCTTTGCAAAGGGTTTCACGGTGGGCCACCCGAAGGCGGCGAGACCGAGGACGAGCACGA
This sequence comes from uncultured Bacteroidia bacterium, assembly GCA_902787295.1. GTDB lineage: Bacteria > Bacteroidota > Bacteroidia > Bacteroidales > UBA932 > Cryptobacteroides. The sequence goes on along the minus strand of CADAFW010000001.1, from coordinate 29,163 downwards.
TGAAGGCGGCGCGGTGGAACTGCAGGAGCATCACCACCGGACCAGATATGCAGACGAGGTAAGCGAAGCATACGAGCGCCGCTATGATCTTATTCTTCTCCATTCTCTATGTCGTTGATGTACTTCCGGGTGTCTGCCCGGAATTGTTCCATCTGGTTCCTGAAGTACATGGTCACGCCGAACACACTTGCGGCGTAGACCATGGCCTCTCCCAGCACGGCGAGCACGCTGCCTGACACTTCGCCGGTCGGCGGGACGCAGAATCCTGCGATGGTAAGGCCCCAGCCGCAGACAAAAGCGAATATCGCGGTGATATATGCCGCAGTTTCCCGTTTATCCTTCGCGTTTTTCATTGCCTAATAGATTAAGATTTCGCCGGAATAGTCCGGAAGTTTTTCCTCGCAGTTGCCGCCCATCGGCACTTGGAGGGTCACGTTGGTGAAGACACCCGCGCACTCATCCGTAAAGCGCTGGTTGAAGGTCGTGAACGTCCAGACGCCGCCGGGATACACCCCGGAAGCGTCCAGCGTCCTGATGATGTTGTCGAGGGTTCGCACGCCGACGGACTGGATCTCCGTCTCGTTGCTCCGGTCCTCGTTCAGGCGGTCCACATAGAAGAACGTGAACGAGAACTGCATGAAGTTGCTGTCAATCGCGGCGGAGTGCTCGCGCTGGAGCCATCCGAACACGCCGTATAGGGCGGACGGAACCGAGTTCAGGCGGAAGATGTCGTTGCGCACGATCATCTTCACCGCCGGCTGCTGCGCCGCGGTCCTCTCTATGGCCTGTATGGTGTCGTAGAGCGTCATCTCGCCTTCCTCCCATCACGCCCCCGTGCGCCACCCAGCCAGAGGCCGCAGGTAGCGGCGGAGTACAGGTTCGACTTGATCCGGCGGCAGGTGCACTCGTCCAACTCCGGATATGAGGAGCGGTTGTCCATGAGATAGATCTGCAACCGGTAGCAGCAGGCGTCAGCCTTCGCTTGGTAGTAGTACAACTGCTTGACGATCTCGTCCTGGCTGGCGTTCTGAAGGTTTTGGTCGGCGCTTTTTGCCACGCCGAAATTCGTGACCTTATACGACACCTTGTTCAGGATCTCCACGACGGTCATGTAGGCGAGATAGTCCTGGCATCGTTTGACCAGCGTCTTGTACGCGCCGTTCGCCTCGTCATCGATAGATCCGGCGGCGTACATGGCCTTGATCGTGTCGAGCAGGCAGTCGCCCAGAATGGAGCGCAGGCCCTGTTCCTGGGCCTCTCTGATGGAGGTCAGCATGTACTTCCCGGCAAGGTTGTCGGAGATGGCCGTCACGGTCTTCACGTAGGCCTCAGAGGTAAGAAGGATTTCTACTGCCATATTATTCCACGTTTGTCTCGGTGGCCGTTTCTGCCAGGGAGAATGGTTTGATGGTAAGGACGCCGGTCCTTCCGTAGATCCGGTCGTATGCGTCGCAGATCATGCGCTGCACAGGACGCACGCGGGTGCGGTTGTAGAGGCGGAAGGCGCTCTCGTACTCTTCCTGGGAGAAGCCCAGGGATTCGGTCGGGATGCCGAACAGGTTCGGGTTCGCCCGGAAGGCCGTGAATATCTGCTGGCGCACGAACTTGGACAGCGCCTGGTAGCGCTCGCCGAAGTCCTCGGTCTGAGGGACGTCGATGGTGGTGGCGCTCTCCTTGTTGTCATTCCAGCAGAACATGACACGCGCTGCATTGGCCGGTCCGCCGAACTTCTCGGTGGCAGCCTCTTCGATCTCCTCCTTGATCCGGTCATCCGGCGTGCCGTTGTTGAAGTTGATCAGCATCGACGGTGCGAATCCATTGGAGATCGCGCTCAGATGGAAGTCTGCGATGCAGCGCTCGGTCTCGCAGGCCTTGACGGCCGCCGCGTAAGCCGGTGCCGGGTAGACCTGCGTGTCGATGTCCTTCACGAACAGGATGCTGCTCGCATGGCGGTCACGCTCCTCGTCGGACAGCTCGGCCCACTTATTCTCCAGCCCTGGAATGAAGGCCGGGTAGATAATCGTGTTCCTTCGTCCGCCTTTCTTCCAGTCCTCGCAGTACCAGAATACACTGCAGTCCTTGTTGGTCCTGATGAAGCGGATATCGATGTAGTAGACCTCTGCGGGCCTGCCGGTGAAGTCACGGATTACCTGGAGAGCGAATCCGCCGGTCTTCTCCTCGTCACGGGAGACGGATCTGACCTGCGACGCAATGAGGTCCCCGCGGTTGTTCATCTTCCCGCCGTCCAGGCCGTCACGGAGCGGCTGGATGGTCATGCCGTCGCCGCAGATGAAGTCCACGGTGCCGCCGATGATGGAACGGAGGGTCGGGACCGTCATCACGAGGTCGGTCAGGTAGTCTGGATAGGTGTTCCCGTCTCCCCACTGGATGATGTCCTTCCCGAGGATCGGCTTCTCGGTCGGCAGGACTATGTTCTGCTCGAGGTAGGGGTCGATGGCGGCGAAGGCGATGTTCGCCCTGGTTCTTTTTTCTTCTGCCATATCTTATTCGTTATCGTACTGCTTGAAGGTAGGCTCACCGCCGTACTGCATGAACTCCGGACCGGCTGGGCCTTCGGCTTCCGGCCAGATCATGCACACACCCCTTGCGACCGGCTCCGGGTCCGGCGTAATGGTCACCGGATACAGGGCGTAGTCATACTCACCCGACTGCACACCTTCCGGAAGCGTCAGGGTTACCAGGTAGTAAGCGCCGGACGGCGACCCTGCGCTGCCGGTCACCGTGTACGTCGTATTATCGACTGTGGAGCGCAGGGCGAGCCGGACCACGAAGGAGAAATCAGTTCCGCCGTATCCGCCGCTGCGCTTCGGGATGTATACCGACTGCGCCTGCCTGTTATTGTTCAAATAAATCATAGGATCTGCGCTTTTATGGGAAATCCCCGTAGGCCGATTTTCGTAAACAAGAAGGCCCCCGCGAAATGCGGAGGCCCGACCTGTGGGTGGTTCAGGTTTACGCGGGCAGGAGCCCGGAGATGATGGAAGCGAGGACCTCGTAAGGGAGTTCGGCGCTGTCGTCGTGCAGGGTGATGCTGTAGCCGTTGCGGTCGCCGATGGCGGTGCCGGTATTGCCGTCACCTGCGCCGGCGTTGACAGGGTTGTCATGGCCGAGCAGCCAGTATGCGCCGTTGGCGTCCTTGACGATGACGTACAGGTCGTTCACGGCCAGTGCGGTCATCTCGATGCGCTTGGAAGTCTCCATGCGGGAGAAGACAAGGACCAGGTCGGTGCCGACATAGTTGGTGCCGTTCTCCGCGCTGATGTTGTACGTGGAGGTCATGCTCGCGGTGCCACGGTTGAACTGGTAGACCTGGAAGGTCTTCCCGCTCGCCATGGTGATGGCGCTCACCTTGCCGTCGGTGACGGTCACGGCGGTCACGTCCTCACGGTTAGCGATGTACACCTCGGACACGCCGCCCATGTTGCCCTTGCAGTCACGGGCGATTCCGGAAAGAGTCTGGGAACAAGACATATCTGAAATTCTTTTTATCGGTTACTGAAAAAGGGGCAGGGCGTTTCGGCCCCGCCCCAGGATCAATGATTCACGCTACGCGCTTAGACGGTCGGAACCGGGGCAGCAGCGAAGGTGCCGAGTACAACCTCGGACGGGAAGGCAATCTGGACACCGCTGTTCCAGAGGACCTCCAGGCGGAAGGTGCGGTTGTCCTGGCTCCACCACATGTCGATACTCTCGTTGTCGCCCTCCATGTCGCAGCCGTAGAAGAGGTTCTTCGGATAGGTTCCGAGGATCTTCAGGCTGCCGGCAAGACCGGCGGTCTTGACGACCTTGACGTCGGTGCCCGGGAGCAGGAAGTAGTCGAGGTTCTCGTTGCCCGGGTTGTAGTGGTAGAAGTTCTTGGCAACCATGTCCTGCATGAAGGCACGGAAGATAGCCGTGGAGACGTAGATTTCAGCACCCCTTTCAAGGGTGTTCTCGGTCATCGCGTCGTAGACGGCGAGGACACCTTCGTAGGCGGTGGAGCCGCTGGCGATGGAGACCGGAACGACGCCAGAAGCGGAACCGGCGATCGTGATGAAGCCGTCGATCCACTTCAGGACCGGGTCGGTGGTGGCGGTGACATCACCGAGCCAAATCATCTTCTCGATCTTGCGGTTGATGCCGTCGATGATGCCGTCCATGAGGTACTGCTCGAAGGGCAGTTCGTGCTCGGTGGCATTGAGGCGGACAAGATACTCGGCGTATTTGCCCAGCAGGTTCTTCGGGCAGATTTCCATCTGCACGTTGATAGCCGGGGCGGTGATGAGGCGCTCGGAAAGGGTTGCAGTTCCGGCAGGGTCAAAGCCGCAGTCGGAGCCGTCACCGAAGACCGGGTCGACGTCGAGAATGTGGAGGTGTTCCTTGAACTTGACACCAGTCTGGATGGAGATACGCTCGCGGGTGCCGCGACCGAAGACCACGTTCTTGATGAGCAGATCACGGGACTGCTCGATGTAAGCGGTCAGGCCGCTCACGACGAAGTTAGTGTAAGCCATTGTTGATGGTGATTTAGTTGGTTTTACTTCTGAAAATAGCGGGCGAGGTTGTCCAGTCCGCGGTTGCCGGTCTTGGGAAGGTTGCGGGATGCGACCACTTCTTCGTGCGCAGGCTTCGCTGCGCTGCGCTGGCGGAGTGCGGTCAGCTCGCGCTTCATCTCGGCGATCTGGCGGGCCATGTTCGCGTTCTGCTTGCGGAGTTCCTCTTCGGCTGGCGTCTCCTCGGGAGCGACTTCAGCCTCGGGGTCACGGATCTCGGAAACCTTGCCATCGACGACCACGATGGTCTTGCCGTCCTCGGTCTTGTACTCGCCGTCAGGTGCCGGCGTGCGTTCGCCTTCGCTCTCGACGAAGACTTCGTCGCCTTCCTTCAGGTCTTCCTCGCCTTCCCAGACAAGCTCGCCACCGTCAGTGGCGACGCTGCCCATGCGCTGCTCGGCTTCCGGTACCGCTTCCTCTTCAGGGGCGACCTCGGCTTCCGGATCACGGATCTCCGCGACCTTGCCTTCAGCCACGACGATGGTCTTGGCGTCCGCGGTCACGTACTCACCGTCTTCGGCAGGGGTGCGGTTACCCTCGGCATCCTCGACATAGACGAGATCGCCGGCTTTCAGGTCCTCGTCACCGTCCCATGCCAGGACACCCTTGTCGGTGCTGACGTTGCCGAACTCGGCAAGGAGCCGGACCAGCAACTGCTTTACGGAATTGATTTTCTTCATTTCGATATTGTTTTGGGATTGGAAATTCTCGGTCGTTTCCTCGATGGCCTCGACCTTCTCTACGTCACGCTCCGGCACCATGTCGAACACGCCCTCCAGGCTGAAGCCCTTGTAGGTGCCGTCCTTCACGGCATTCCAGACCTCGTCGTTCACGATGTGGAACTCCGCGAACAGGGAACCGTCGGCGATGTCGTCGAAGCCTTCCACGGTCACGCCGTCGCCCTTGATGAACCACTGGACAAGCTGGACGCCGTCCACGTCAGATCCGGGCACGTGCATCTGGTTGACGTCGTTCTGCCGGCTCTCGGCCAGGTACTTCTCCGCCATGTTGCGGATTGTCGCAGCCTTGAAGATCACGTAGTACTCGCCCATGTCCGGGGAGATCCTGTAAATCGGAAAGTCGGCACGCATGACCACGCCGCGGACCAGGCGCTTCTCCTCGTCCTGCACGGAGTACATCTGAGGCCTGCGCTTCTTGTCGAACGCCATGAAGTCGCTCATGACCGCCGGATCATCTACCAGCGAGATCCTGAACATGCCGGTCTCCGCGTCCGTGACCAGGGCCTCGAACACGGGGATGCCGTCTATGTTGATTGTCGTCATACTATTGCGCTTTTACGGGTAAATCCCCAAAAAACGAATCTTGTAAACTACCACGTCAGAAGGACGTCTCGGTGGCAAGCACCCTGCGGGATTTGGCGGCCGCCTCCAGGTCGGAGTTGAGGATGTAGACCTTCTGGTCGGACGCCATCTGGTCGAGGCGCTGCTCCTCGCTCGCGGACGTAATCGTGCGGACCTGGGATACCTGCGGGGAGATGGACGGAGTGGTGACGGCCGGCGCAGCCGTGCTTGACCCGCCGGAGGATGCGCTGACGTTCTGCGCCTTTATCTTTGCGATGTTCGCCATGCCGGTGGCCACGACCGCAGCGGCGTTGATGGCACCGACAATCGGGCCCATCGGGACGCCGAGCGACTGCGCCGTGGAGTAGGCCGTCGTCGCGCCCTGGTACATGTCGATCATGGCGGATGCGATGCGGAGGTTCTTCGCCCGGCGTGCTTCCTTCTCGGTGACCTCGGTCCCGCCTTCGATCATGTCGGCGAGGGTTCCCATGATGCCGGACACGCCCGCGATGGACTGCTGCAAGCCGTTCTTGAAGTTCTCCTGCCGTTGCTGCGCTTCTTCCATCGCCTTCTGCTGGGCGGCCAGTTCCGCATCAAGCACGTTTTGGATTTCCTCCAGCGCCCTAGCGGTCTCTTCCTCCGCTTGCTTTGCCAGTTCTGCGGCAAACGCGGCATTCTCTTTTTCAAGTTCCTGCGCCACCTTGCGCCTTTCCGCCATCTTGGCTTCCCGCTCCTTTTCCTTGCGTTCCGCAATTTGCACCTGTCGGTCCCACCATTCCGCCCACGTTTCATCCTCCCTCTTCATCCACTCAGCCAACTCCTTCTTCGCCGCCTTCGTTGCCGCCTTCGCCGCTTTCTCTCCGACCTTCTTCCCGGCCTTCTCCGCATTGGCTTGGTTGCCGAGGCTGGACAACCCGGCCACGAACTGCTCGCCAATCTTCTGCCCTTCCTTAAAGTTGGCAGCGAAGTCGAATCCCTTCTTGAAGTTGTCCTTGATCTCGCCGAGCGCCGCCTTCGCGGAGTCAGCCGCTTCCTTGAACTGGCCCTTGAACACCTTGCCGATAACATCGCCCAGCGCCTTCGCCGCATCGATAACGTTGCGGATAGGGGTCAGCAGGAACTGGAGGATGGCATTGCCGACACCGACCGCACCCGCCACAATCTTGCTGAACGTGCCGCCCGATTCACCCGCGAGGCTGATGAAGTAGTCAATCGCCGTGGATAACCACTGCGCGATTTTCTCGATTATCCCGGACATGAAGTCCATGATGGGCTTCAGGGCATCCATCGCCTTCTTGATGGCGTCCATCATGGTCTTGTTACCCTTGAGGCTTTCCATGATTTTCACCAGCATCGGGGACAGCAGCGCAATCATGCCGATGATCGGCTGCTTGCCCATCAGGCCGAGGGACTTCGTCGTGTCGTCCATGATCTGCTTGACCGGTCCCATCGAGGACGGCAGGTCCTGGATCACCGACTTCAGCGGTACGGTCACCTGGTTGAAGTAGTCGCCGACGTTGCGCTGGAAGTTGCCCTGCGTGGCGTCCATCTCCTTCAGCCTGTCATTGATGGACTTGATCTGGGTGGCGAGCTTGTTGCGCTCCGTCTCGCTGGTCGTCGAGCGGAAGGCGGTCTTGAGGTCCGCCATCTTCTTCACCAGTTCGTTGTAGGAGACGGTCTCGGTCTTCACCAGTTCGTTGTTCTCGTCGAACTCGATGTTCGCCGCCTTCGCAGCGGCAGCCACCTCCTCCATGGTCGCCGACGTGGCGTACATGGCGTTCTTCAGCGCAGCCTGGTTGACGTTAAGTTCCTCGAGGGTCTCCTGGTATTCGGTGGATCCGATCTCCAGTTCCTCGAGCGCCTTCTTGTATTCCTTGATGTTGTTCTTCAGGTCGGCGATGTTCTTGACCGCCTGGTCCGTCCCGACCTTGAAGATTACCTCGGTAGTAGTTTCTGCCATTGTCTATTCCTGTCCGTTTAGGTAGTTGTTCTTGTCCCTGACCTGGACGAACTCGCACTCGGTCGGTCCGTATGTCGTCAGGCTGTGATTCACTATTTTGTTAAGCACCCACAGGGAGCCGTCGTACCAGTAGAACTTCCGCAGGAGATCCTGACCGACCTGCAAGCCGGAAAGGTCGGCCTTGCACTTCATCACCTTCGTGTCACGGCTGTACCGGTCCTCCATGTACTTCTTCCAGCACCGGATGTAGATGGTGCAGGGGAAGTCGGCGCTGTAGGTTGCGTTCAGCAGGTTCTCTGCCGGGATGCCGAAGTCATAGCCCCACCGGACCGAGTAGCCGCCGGCTCCGTATAGGCCGTACCTCTGGAAGATCGGTACCCTCACGCCGTCTGCCGTCCCGGGGTCGAGCAGCCAGCACGGCGTCCCGTCATTGAGGGCGTCCATCGCAGTGATGTCGTCCGTCAGCTTGAAGTGCTCGTAGTCTTCCCAGCCCTCCAGGGCCACGAGGATGTCAGAGCCGTCCACGGCCTTCCCGTCGGCGGCGTGGAACTGCATCTTGCGGGCTAAGTCCTTGTCGCTTCCTGGAGTCGAGCCGTAGTAGGTGATGCTGGCGGATGCCGACGGCGGCGTGACGTCGAAGTCATGGGACTGGCCGTCTGCGGACCACAGCGCGTACTTGCCGCCGAAGTCGATGAACGGGGACGGCCGGAAGACGTTGTTCTCCGTGATGTAGTTCCAGTAGGCGTTGCTCTCCAGTACCGTGACTGCGCTCCTGTAAGCGTTGCCGGAAAGGAGATCGACGGACGAGGCGTCGAAGTCGTAGCCGGTGTTCACCCGCTGGATGCCGTATTCCCGCCCGTACAGGGACTTGTATTCGTCGGCGTAGGCTCCGCCAGCGGAAGGAAGGGAGAAGTCGTACCAGCGGGCCGCAAATGCGTAAGGCGTCCCCGACCGCTCGTCCTTGTCCACCCGCCCGGTCATGTCTATCACCTCGTCCACGTACAGGTCGTTCCGCTTCAACAGCGTGACCTTCCGCCTGGCAGGGTCGGTGACGAAGTACATCCCGAAGATCTTGGCGAACGAGATGAGGTAGTCCGCCGGCGTCTTGTCAGTGGACAGCAGCATGGCCTTGGTGAAGTGCGCACCGCTCCGCAGGCTCTGCCTCTCAGTCTTGGATACCGACCCTGACTCCAGGGACACCCGCACGGTCAATGCGTCGGTCCAGTCCGAGTAGCCCTCGTAGAAGCGCGGACGGGCAGATGAGACCGCCGTGGCGCTGTTGATGTTGATGGACCCGCTCGTATAGTAGTTGGACGATACGATGTACGGGTGCATCTCCACGATGTAGTAGGCCACGTCGAAGCCTTCGGCGGACAGCGTGATCGGGACCGTCCTGAACGAGCCCAGGAACGAGGTCCAGTTGTCCGAGACGATCTCGCCCCACTGGTCGTCGACCGGATAGGTCGGAGCGAAGCCGCACTCGGCGGCGAGTTCCTCCACCGTGAACTTCCGGCCGAGGGCGCTGAGGCTCGCACCCGTGTCAGCGATCACCGACACCTTGCTGCCGCCGACGGCATATCCGTCAGAGTCATACGCGACGACCTGCACGAACGAGATGCAGTCCCTCTTCGCACGGCCGTACTGCGCGAACTCGTCCGCGTGCTGCACGGCGTATGTATCCGACCAGCCCGACAGGGAAGTCGACAACCGGAGGGACAGGTACGCGGTCACCTTCGAGCCGGCAGGGACCGTTCCGTTGATCACGAACTTTCCGACGCCGTACCCGCTCGAGTACTGCTCCTGCGTGAGCGTCAGCCCCGTCGTGATCTCCTTGCCGGAGTAGAGGGCAGGCAGGAGCGGCAGCGTCTTCCACGAATCGACGTAGACCGACGCGGCGGAAGTGCTCACCGCATCGATGTCGAACTCGAAGCCGTCCTTCTCAGCCTGGCGAACCACTGCGTCAAGGAAGGCGCGGATCGACAGGACCGGACGCTGGAGGTAGGACCTCAGGTCCTTGACAGCCCACTGGTCGTAATTCTTCGGGAGCGTGACGAGCGTGTAGCCGGAAGAGTCTGGCTCGTACCGGGTGCCGCCTTCCGTCCTCGACCCATCCAGCCCCGTCAGGGCGGGAGTCGCCAGCCCCTTGTTCGCGGAGAAGTTCTCCGGCGTCCCTTCGTAGGCCGGCATGAAGTTGATCACCGACCACTTGCCCGGGGTGTGGTTGCCAAGTGCGTCCCATGCCTCCTGCACGGTCTCCTTCGTGATGTCAAAGTCCAGTTCCGTCGCAGGGTCGGCAGTGCCGAGATAGTCAAGGTCCGCCAGCGTCTTCTTGCTGCCGTCGGCGTTGTACGCGAGGGTGTAGAAGAAATCGCCGAGGCCGCCGAACAGCGTCACCTTGTATTCGCGGTAAAACACGCCCTTCCTGACCACTTCGTCCAGCTTGAGGTACCCGCTTTCCATGACGGTGCCGTCCGCGCTGTAGAGGGCGAAGGGCGTGCGGTGCGCAGGGCTGAAGTCCGGGCCGGTGGAACCGCCCGCCCCGCTCACCCGGTCGCTGCGCCACATCGCGCCGAAGATCCGGTTGTTCCGGCATGTCCCCGGCAGCGTCACCTGCTGCGAGAACGAGTTCTTGACGATGGTGGGGTTGCTCAGGTCCTCTGCCGTGTAGTTCATCAGCAGGAACGAGGTGTCGGCCAGGTCCGCCTTGCGGCCGCCGATGTACAGGGTCACCTTCCGCCTCATCGCCTTGCAAACTCCTGGGCCACCTCCACGGTGATGGCATACCGTACCGGCTGACGTCCGGCAGTCTTGTAGGTCTTGTATGCGGTCTCGGTGTCAGTGACCACGACCGGGATCATCTCGCCGGCATCGATGTCGTACAGGTAGACGTCCGTGGAGTTCAGCAGGTGGTGCATCATCAGGCCGGCCTCGTCATCGAGGATTCCGGTGTTCAGGATCCACCGCTGCTTGTACTCGTTCACGTAGTTGCTGACGCCCCTGTTCTGGACGTTCCGGTTGTCGTACTCGACGGCCACCGTGCTGCGCTCCAGGGCGTCGGTCCTGCGGCAGGTGCCCTCCAGCAGGAAGGCGTCGTACCCGCCATAGGCGTTCTTGTAGTAGAGCGCATAGCGGCCGCAGTCCGTCACTACCTTGTAGGTCGCGTTGCCCAGGGTGACGTAGTCCACGCCGGTCCAGGCCGACAGGTTGAACACCGCCGTGCCGGAGCCCGCCGCCTGACTGTGCCTGGCGAAGTCCGCGTTGAAGTCGGAGTTGAAATCGTCGGAGATGGCGATCGGCACGATGACCGTCGCCGTGGTGCCGTCCGTGTAGTGGATCACCATGTCCACCGAGTCGGCATCCACAGCCGTGTAGGGGATCCACATGCGTGCGTCGATGCGGCCGTTGATGGGGAACGACAGCCCCATGGTCGCGGGATCATAGGAGCGGTCGTAGGACCAGTCGTCGAGGAACTGCACGGTGTCTGCCTCTGACCAGGTCTCGTTGGTCTCGTCGTAGGCCTCCACGTAGAAGGTGACCGGCAGCGTCATGGCGGACAGCGCCGCCTGGGAAAGGTTCAGCACCACGCCGGAGAAGTAATCGGCGCAGATGTCGTTGATGCGGACCGTGACGTCGGTCTCGTCCGGGCGCAGATAGGCTCGCCCCTGATAGATGATCTCACCCGCTGCGTCATCCAGCCTGATGCGGTACGCGACCGAGTCGGCCGTGCCGAGGGTGATGTAGTAGTCTTTCCAGATTGGCTCCATGGAGGATTTCGTTTTTGGGAAATCCCCGACGGGGCATGGTTTGTAATTGAGCGCCTATTCCCAGTCGATCACGGACTCGTCCAGGAACTTGATGATGTAGGCGGACAGGTCCTCCTTCAGCGCCGCCTTGATCCTCTCCACGAAGAACGGGATGATGGCGTCCTTGGTCTTCTGCAGGTCATGGGTCCCCTCGATACCGTATTCCTTGATCTTCCGGGTGATTAGATAGGCGAGCGACTTCTGGCTCGGGATCTTCCCGTTGCCTGACGGGCGAGGGATCACCGGCTTGATCTCAATCCACCGGGAGATGAACGGGTAGGCCTTCCATCCTGGGTTCCCGTACTGACCAGCGGGCGAGATTCCCTCCTCGACGTACTTCCAGTAGTCGTTCATGCTCAGGGTCCCGACGAACGTCTCGCCCTCGAGTTCCACCTTCGCCGTGATCGAGTCGACCAGACGCAACTCGCTGCCGAGGGTCGTGTAGTGGCCCTCCTCCATCAGATGGTCCCGGTAGTTGGTGCGGATCTCCTCGGCGAGTTCCTCCAGCACCGCCCGCGTGTTGTCAAACGATAGCAGTTCCATGTCAGTGCAATTTTTGCCACTTCTCCCGCTCGGCATCCTCCCACTCCGTCTTGTCCTTGATGTAGGCCAGGACGTTCAGGAACTCCAGCGCCGGCTTCTCAAGCGCAGCGTCCCAGGAGCATCCGACGGTCGAAGCGAATCTCTCTAAGTTGTATATCCAGCCCCAAGACTCAGCAAACGTGTCTCCAGCATCGCTATCTCCTTCAGCCTCGCCTCCCTCTCCGGGCCCTTCTTCATCTTCTCTGCCTGGCGCTTCAAATAGGTGAGGGAATCCACCAGAAAGGCTCCGTACTGCGAGAAAAAAAAAGCGACGATGTCCAGGACGTCCGACACGCAGAGGTTGTCCCTGACGGCCCGCTGCACGTCCGCCACGTCATAGCCGTCGCCGTACTTCATGCCGGCAGGCACCAGCACCACGGACACGATCTCGACGACGTGCGCCTCGGTCCCCTTGGACGAGTAGGTCTGGTAGTCGATGAACTGCGCGGCGGTCATCTTGGTCCAGTCCTTGAACGGCCTCAGGTCGAATCCCCCGACCTTGTAGGAGGACGCGACACGGCCGGTCGGCTCGTACTCCCTGTGCAGGAAGGAAGAGGCCACCACGGCCTTCTGATAGTCCGCTATGGGCATGTTCAGGACCTGGTCGTCCGTCATGCCGGAGAGCAGGGCGAGGACGCGCACCTGCTTGGAGAGTTCGTCGAGTTTCTCGTCCTGGCTGACGTTGCAGATCTCCAGGTACAGCCCGACTGGGAGTTGCTTGTAGGATGTTATCATATTCTTCTTCGTCCGAATGAGATGTTATAATTCCCGACCCGCTGGGAGCCTCTGAGGGCGTCGAGCGCCAGCATGGTGGAGATGCAGTTGTCATCGTGCAGGCCCTGCGGGGCATTGTACGAGACGTTGTTGGTCTTGGGGTTGTACGTCGCCTCGTAGGCGGCGAGCTGTGCCAGAAGTCCCTGGTCGTCCAGCAGGGTGATCTGCTTCTGCTCCAGCGCGACCTGGAGTTGGTTGACCAGCCGGACCTTCTCGGCGTTGGTGGTGGCGAAGGGGTCGATATGGATGGACCGGTCGCCACGCTTGTCCATCTCGTCGCGCAGCAGGGCGATCATCGGGGTGCCGATGGAGTTGGACTCGGCCTTGATCCCGCGGATGCGCCCGGCGTTCAGGTGCACCATGTCCGCGATGAACCGTGCCTGCTCGAAGGTGGACTTGTCGTTGAAGTAGTCGATGGATTCCATCTGCCCGCGGTCGTTGAAGGTGCAGACCGACGTGTAGTCCCCGCCGGCACCGCTGCCCCAGTCTATCCCGACATACAGGTGGCCCTTCTTCTCCGGCACTCCGACGCACTCCTTCAGGTTGGTGAACAGGACGGCGTCAGAATCCAGGAACTCGCCCAGATACTCGGTCGTGAACTGCGCCCGCGGCATCATGGACCGGTACTGCTCCAGTTTCTCCGGAGACAGCATGAAGGACGTGTCGAACTGGTTGAAGTCTATCGACGTGATCATCGGGTTCCCTTCCATGCCGGCAGTGTAGTACCGGAAGAAGAAACCCTGCTTGAGTTTCGGCGTGGAGATCAGCAGGATCGGCGCACGGTGGACGTCGGTGGTCGGCAGCAGGATGTCGAAGATCTCGTCGGGGATGAAGGCGCACTCGTCCACGACCAGCAGGCCGGTGACGGTGAAGCCTCGCAGGTTGTCCCGCTGTTCCGCGGACTTGAACAGGATGCTGGACCCGTTCACGAACTCGATCTCCAACTGGACGTCGTTCTTGCGTGCCAGTGCCGGCGTCCCCTCGACTGCGCGGACGATCTCCTTGTAGACCCGGCGGGACTGGTCCAGCGTCGGCTCCACGAGGACGGACAGGGTGTTCCTGTGGTTGAACGCCATCTCCAGCAGTGCGTTCTCGGCCATGGTCGTCTTGCCGACCTGGCGCTTGGACTTCACGACGAAGATCCTGCCGCTCCTGTAGGCGTCCGCCATCGCGTTGTGCACCGCCCGCTGATGCGGGTGCGGCGTGTAGGCCACGAAAATCACTCCTCGCCGAACTTGAGTTTGATCTCGACGGTGCTCTCCACCTGGATGGGTTTCTCAGGCGAGGGCAGGCCCTTGTAGCGGTCGACGAGTTTCTCGACCACGAGCCGTGCCTTCGCGGAGTCCCGCAGGTCGGCGGCGTAGATCCGCTGGAACTGGTTCGGGAGAGTCCTGACTTTCTTCTGGAACTCCTCCTCGGTCATCGGCGTGTTTACGAGGTCTATGACGGCATGCAAGTTCTCCTCGATGATCTTCTTCACCGTGGCGTTCTCGCTGCGTTTCTTGGCCCCTTTACGCTGCATTTCGCGGGCCTCTTCGGACGTCGGCGTCCGCAGGTTTTCCGGTGTTCCTCCTTTACGTGCCATTCGTGTCTGATTTCGTGTTATAGCCACCTCTGCATCCTGCCCATTTCGACCTCGATTTCCCGGAGCCGTTCGGTGTCTTCCGGTTCGGGGATGTAGATCCCCTGCTCGGACGCCCAGCGCTTGAAGCGGTCGATCGCCGTGGACATCTCCTCCTTGGTGAGATCCTTGGAAGAGCGCAGCACTTCGACACGCCCTGCGTACTTATCGTCACGGAATGACAAGAAAATGTCACGATTCGCCAATTTCTTGAAGTATTCCGCCTTGCAGTAGTCGAGGGATACTCCGGTGTCAATGGCGACCTCGCCGATGATCAGGTGCAGGTACGAGTTCTGGTTGGTTGTCCGTCCGGTCTTCTCCATGAGTTCCACGCAGGCACCCTGCGCCACGAGATGGTCGGAGCGCTTCAGGTACCGTTGCAGGTCGAGGTCGTTGGACAGGTTGTAGGTCATGCCTGGTTCTTTGCCTTGCCCAGCAGGGCAGTCATTTCCTCTTCGTGGAACACGGCGAGCCGGGGCGTCACCTGGACGGCGTAGTTGCTCCGGTTGCGCATGTACTTGGATGCGGACTTCACGTACCTGTAGCCGGAGACCTTCTCGATGTAGGCCTCGGCCTCTGCGGACGTCTTGAAGTAGCGCACGACCTTGTTCCGCTTGAGTTGCTTGAAGTACAGGTCGCCCGCGGATCTGAGGAGCCTACCCCAGCAGTGGTTGCATGAGGAGTTGAGCGGTTCCTTCCAGTCGACGGCGGCGACCATGATGGAGTGCAGTGTCCTGAGCGCCGCCGGTCCGGGGTTGGACGCGAAGTCGGCGTTCAGGATCGTGTAGAAGTGCCTCTCGAATTGTGCGAGGGCGGTCATTTGTTCTTCGCTGAATGTCATAAGGCAGCCATGAAGTCAAGATAGGTTTCGTATTTCCACTGGTACATGACGGGGGCCTGGATCATTCCCTTGACCATCCCGATGTAGTGTGTCACCGTGGAGTGGTCGCGGTTCAGGAGTTTCCCGACGACGAAAGTGGTGAGCCCTTCCCCGTAGAGAGCGTCGGCGATGATGGCGCGTGCCCAGACCTGTCGGTTGGTGCGGTTCTCCTCCATCGGTTCTCCGATGATCCCTTCCATCACGGACCGCATGTGCTCGAAGCGTTCAGTGTGAGATCTTGCGAGTTCCATAGTCGATGATGCGTAGGATGAGTTCATTGGTAAATCCCCAAAGGGCGTAGAAAGTATTTGAAAGGAGTGACAGCAGGGCGCAGTACGCGATGACGGGGAGCGTGAAGTGCCCGGTGCAAATGGCGTAGATCAGGCAGGTCCACCACGTCATGCAGAGGGAGCAGTCGAAGGGCTTGATGGGCTTCAGCGCCTTGACTCCGAGTGCGCGTGCCAGGGCGCTGCGCCATGAGTCCGTGAAGCCGGAGAGGTCCACGATGTAGACCACGACCACGGCGAGAAGAAGAAGGTCAGTATAGATGCTCATTTCCTCTTGATTGCATTATAAAGCCGGACATATTCGTTGGCCCATGTACGATTGCCGAACATCACCCATCCTCCGTTGTGGTAAAGGGTTTCCCATCCAAAGGGGAAAAGCCGTCTATCAATCGTATAGAAAAAGCCGGGCGCTATCCTATAACGGATTTTGCATACTTTCAGTTTCATATATTTCGATTTGGATACATTCGAGCGTGTCGGTGAGCAGTTCGCGGACGTCCATCAGGCCAGCCCGCCTTCCCTTGTACCATTCCGCATCGGTGGCGGACATACAGTTGGGGATTATCTTGTCGAGGACCTCGACGCGCTGGTCGATGACCTTGATGATTGCTTCTTCTTTCGTCATTGTTCCAGTCGTTTTTTCAGCAGTCCGGCCACGTTCCCGAAGGCGTGGTACTTCCCGACCATGTACTGGTAGAGATACGGGTCGGAATCCTTGCTGGCCCGCTTCATCCCTTCGCGTGCCTGGGCCTGCAGTTGTTCAATCGTTGCTATTAATTCTTCCATCTTTCTGGTTGTGTATCGCCCACTCGGCACCGGCGACGAATGCGTCTTCGACGTCTATCCAGTACGCGTCGCGGTCACATTTCCGCAGGATCTCGTCGTGGTACTTCTCCGCCGCATCCTCGATTGCCGAGTGCTGCTGTTCGTTGATCTTGGTCATCTTTTCGTATTCCTCCAAAATGATTTTCCTGATCCGCAGGATCACCTTGCGCACCGTCGTGTGGCTGAAGCCGAGACGCTCGCCGAGTTTCCGGTAGGCCTGGTACTCCGCGTAGAGGAGGATGTAGGTCCGGTCCTGGACGGACAGCCGGGTGAAGATGATCTCCTTGATCAGCCTGGTCCGTTCATCGTCCTGGTTGAACACGGACGGGTCGAAGGCGAACTCCTGCTTGACGGCTCGGTTCTCCTCGACGGCTTTGCTATTCATCTGCCTGATCATGTCCCTCGATTGGTACGGTTCTGCGTCCGAAGACTCGGTAAGCCCTGAGGAAACGGGAGGAAGGGAGACAGTACTGATTCTTGATGATCCGGACGATGAAGAAGCCGATGGCTCCCTTCTCCCAGATGTCGACCAGCTTGGCCTCGTCGTATTCCAGTAGGAAGAGATAGATCATCTGGCAGAGGTCCTTGAGGTCGCCGGTGATATGCCGGCGGGCGATGTTCTCCACCATCTGCTCGACGGTCTTCTCGGCTGCCAGCCGCTCTATGATTTCCCGCTTGGTCATCTACTGGTAAATCCCCTTTCCCCTCGTTTCGTTACTCCCCAGGTAGCCGTAGACGGCGTTGATGAAGTCATCCAGTGAGCGGCAGACGACGTAGCGGTAGCCGTGCTTCTCGACCTCTGCCTGCCATTCTTTCTGAGAGGCGGACTGGTGGCCCGTCCGTGTCTTCATCTCGACGCACAGGGCGTGGTACGGCCCGGCGGGGACCAGGAGGATAAGGTCGGATACTCCGGCCACGACTCCTTCGCCCTTCAGGATGGCACCTGTTACCCTGTCGCGTGCGCCGCCGTTCGGTACGGCGAACAGGAGCCGCGCGAGGTTCGGGAACTGATACCTGAACCATCGCACGCACCCCTGCTGGATCCTGCTTTCCTCGTGGGTCATCAGTCCTCCTTCGGTTTCTCCTTATAGAGTGCGTCGAGGAGTGCCTCTGCGAGTTCGACGCTCCACTTCGCCAGGTCCTCGGACTTGACGGCCATCGGAGCCAGTGCTGGGTTGTGGAGTGCGTTGAAGAGGATGCCCTGTGCGAAGGACTCACGGCGCTGCATCAGCGCCCGGATCTGCTGCTGCCGGATCTCTTCGGCAGACGGCTCGCGGCTCATGGCCGGCTTTGCTTTCGGATTAGTCATATAAATGCTTGTTTTTGGAGTTTGCTATAAAACGCTGTACGAGCGAGTACGCAAGTTCATAATCGACGCCACGTTCTGCGAGTTCATACAGGTATGGGTGGAGTCCTTCTGGTTCTTCCTTCCTGTCGCCAAACATGCAGACGGGCTTGTATCCGTTGGTGAACAGCCTGTCGTGGAAGCACTGCCGGCGCTCGTCGAAGTAGTTGTTGTGCCAGGTGCAGTGCTGCTCATTGTATTCGAGGATGTATGTCATAATTGATGCAGTTTTCTGAGGTAGTAATAGGCCTTGCGCCGGTAACGCGCACACTGATGGATGTCCGCGTTGTCCTGGCTGCTCAGCCAGTCTTTCCAGTACATGTCGCTCTCCCGCTCCATGGCGAGGTAGCGCTTCTCGTAGTAGTCGGGCGACATGATCCGCCCGCGTAGCGTGTCAATGTTCATCGGCCCCTGTTTGTCTTGTCCACTGTACGAGTTTCCGGCCGAGCGCGGATTCCGCGGACCGCAGTTCCTTCACGCGGCGCTCTTGGACGTCGCTGTTCTCGTTCCCCATCAGGATGATGGACAGGCGCTTCGATGCGGCCATGATCCGGAGGGTGGAACGGTTCCTTGTCTCGTGCCCGTCTGCGCTCCGGAAGATATGCTCCCATGCAGCGCCGGCACCGGCGGCGAGGAGGTACGTCATGTACCCTGCGACGAGCTGACCGCAGACAGGCTCCGACCATGCCTTGAAGATGTTCCAGCAGGACGTCTCGGTCACGAGGACAGCGAGGTTCACCGACTCCTCCAGGGCGTCCATCAGAGCGATCGCCTCGTCCTCGAGTTGGTCCTTGAGCCCCGCGAAGAACCACTGGTTGATATGGTTGTAGGACTCGTGGATTGCCTTGGCCTGTTTCTTTGCCTCGAAGCGGAAGTCCCGGACGGGGAGGCGCTGGATGTAGTTGTACGCGATGTCGAGGATCAGAAGCGGGAGGAGGACCTCCCGGGCGGATTCCCGGGAGATCTCCCCGCGTAGCCGGAGGCCGCGTGCCTGTGCGAATCGCTGTACCAGTTCGATCTCGTTCATCTCCATTTGCCGTTTTTGAGGTTGAAGTCACGGCCCGCCTGTGCGCTGAACATAAGGAAGAACCTTGTCGGCGACAGCAGGACAAGTTCCTGGAAGTAGTGGATCTCGTCGGGATTGAAAAGGTCTCCACCCTCAGATCCGAGATAGAACACGAGGTACTTCCCGAACCCATTCGTAGAACGGTATCCGATATACTTCACCGGCCTGTCGTAGTAATCCAGGAAGGTTGTCTCGTCACCGACATGGATCACCCTGTCTCCTACCTTTACGTCCTTCCTATCGATGGTCGTCTCGAAGTCTTCCAGTGACTTATCGCTCACCCTGAAGTAGTGCCCTTCTCGCGGGTCGCAACATGCTTGTATCATTCTTCCTCGTACTTGTCGCAGATGTTCTTCGCCCCGCTGAACGAACTGGCGAGCCGGCACCAGATCCCGTAGGTGCTCCCGGTGAAACGCTTGATGGTTTCAGCGTGGAGGCAGGACTGGCAGGTCGCAGCCTTCCGGTAGTTGGAACTACGCTTGAACTCGTTCGTCATTCTATCTCGTCTTTTACTTTCCGGAGCCTTAGTTGCTTGTTCCCGATGTGCAGCCACTTGTGACCGGAATCCCAGTCGCTCTTACTGTAGTGGACGTCGACCTTCTTCAGGCGCTTGTTCTCGTTCCACAACTCGTCCTGCTTTTCCTGGATCTCCTTGACCACGTAGTCGAGGTGAGAATTGGAAATCAGGCAGTGCAGGTACTCGAGCCTTGCCCAGGTCATCAGTGCGTCCTCCAGTTTCGGTGCGCCGGAGTAGGTGTAGTAGTCATACACGAACCAGAGCGGATAATTCGCTTCAATCCAGGTGCTCATAGATCCTCCAGTTTGATCTGCCGTTTCTCTACCCGATGGATCTCACCGCTCCATCCGCGGTGTGCCAGTTCGTTGCACAATTCATCGTCAGTGAAGGCGGCGAGCGCTGCCTGCTCCTTCTTCAGGTAGCCGTTCACGGTCTCCTCCAGGGCTCCGAGTTTCTCCGCCACTTCCGGCGTCAGGCTCTTCTTGGCGAATCCGATCTTGGTCTTCCGGCTCCGGCAGTCCTTGCACAGCGGCTGGAGGCCGTCCTTGGTCTTGGCATGCCTGCCGAACATCTCCACGGGCAACTCGCGCCCGCACTCCTTGCAGACCTTCGTCTGCGGTTTCTTTACTTCTTCCATCTTTGTTGTCATTGGATTTGGTTCAAAACAGTCCTTCTCCTGAAGGAAGCCGGTGGCCCGCCCAGTCTTGGTGCATAGAGGCTCCAGACGGCGCATCGTGTACCACCGGCATTTCCCGCAAGTATTCATGTCAGAACGGGAGATCCCCTTCAAGTCTCTCGCAAATCAGTTCCGTGTACCAGCGGCCGTTGTACAGCCGGCTGTCAATCCTGAACTCGACTTCGCATTCGGATCCAGGCTGAACCTGGCCGACCATGTCCACAATCTGGCCGATGGCCTTCATCGCGTAGCGGTTCTTTCGACCGTCTTTCTCGGTCTCGACTACGAAGTCCTGACGGACCCACGGGTTGCCGGTCTGCCGGCTCGTCCCACTCTGGCGCTCGCTCACTTCGACGAGCTTTCCCTGAATCTTAAATGTCTCCATTTTCTTTTCGGTTGTTATAATTAATATTACGTTCTTTCCAGTATTGCCTGCGCTCTATCGTGTCGCATACCAGCAGGTAGATGAGTCCGAGGATGACGACCATGCACGGAAGGATGACGAGCAGGCATGCGAGGATGGCGATGGCTTTCAGCATATCCCGTCCTCCTCCTTGCGGATCAGCCAGTACTTCTTGGACGGCGTGTTGTTCTCGCCGACATGGAAGACCTCGTCGCAGAGGATGTACGGCAGGTTCTTCTTCTCGATCTTCCGGCGGATCTTGGTGATGGTCGTGTGCATCTGGGAGACGTGGAACTCCTTCTCGTCCAGGTAGGATACCTTCCGGCCGGAGAGCATGGCCTGCATGACGGTCTTGATGGCGCTCTCACGCTTGGCGATCTGGTCGTGCGTCTGCTCGTAGTGCTCGGTGTGCTGCTGGTCCACGTGCCAGGCTCCGCGGCGTATCGCCCGCTTTGACTGGCTGGAGATCCGGTCCAGCTTGTTCTCGATGAAGAGGCGCTGCCCGCTCGGCAGGTCTCTGATGACGGTGCGGATCTGCCGCACGGCGTCTTGAATATTCGGGTCGTAATTCATGATGTATGAGAGTTATTTGTCGTCGATTATTCCCTGATCGGTGAAGTTTGAGTAGGTGCCGTTCGGACTGAGGACCACGGCGAAGTCCCTCCGGCCCTGCCGGTTCTTCCGGACCCACATGTTGATGCCACCGTCATCCTTGTTCTCGAGCATCAGGACGATGTCTGCATCCTGCTCGATGGAGCCGGAGTCCCGCAGGTCGTAGAGTTCCGGAGCCCGGCCACCCTTCGCTGATTCCCGGTTGAGTTGGCAGAGCAGTACGATGGGGATCTTCGCCTGCTTCGCGGTCACCTTCATGGTGCCGGTGATCCGTCCGATGGTCTGGTAGAGTTTCTCGTTCCCGTAACCGTCCGCCCGAATCAGGCCCAGGTAGTCGATGAAGGCGACGTCGCACTGCTTGCGCTGGGCGTTGATTAGTATCCTGGATACAAGCCCGTCCAGATCCCTGGTCTTGTCGTTCATCAATATCCTGGACTTGTCGAAGGACCGGATTCCGGCCTCGAGTTTCTCCCAGTCGATGCGCAGGGCTGAGATGTCGAAGGGATCGACCATGCCGGTGGAGTAGAGCATACGTCCGGAGAGTTCGTTTTCGGTCATTTCTATTGAGTAGATGTTCGGGATGGCACCGGCCGCCGCTGCCGCCCTCGCCATCTGGAGCATGACCGCGGTCTTGCCGACCGAAGGGCGTGCTGCCAGGATGATGAGCTGACCGGGACCCCATCCGTGCTGGAGCGCGTAGTCCAGGTTCGGGAAGCCGGTGGTGATCCTGACCATGCGGCCCTCGTTCTTGCGGATCTCCATCTCCTGGAGGTCGTCTGCGTAGTTGTTGAACGCCTGCTGTAGTTCGGTCTCGTAGACCAGCGGGCTGCCGTTCTCGATGACGGACTTGCAGTGTTCCGCCGCGGACAGCATGTCGACCTCGGTCTTGGAAGAGTCGATTGCCTTCTGCATGAGTTCGTATGCAGCAGCGTATGTCCTCCGTCGTGCTGCCGTGTCGCGCAGGATCTTGGCGTGCCTGAGAGTCTGGAGCGGTCCGCTCGCCTCCGGTTGCTGGAGTATGACGTCAGGCGTGTATGCCGGTGCGATCACAGCGATGGACACGAAGTCTATCACCTCGCCTGCGTTGAACATCCTGACGGCTGCGTCCCAGATGGACCGGCGGCGCTCGGACGTGAACATGTCCCTGGATACGGTTCCGATCACCTCTCCGATGGTCTCCGGATTGGAGACAATGTCGTACAGGACCTGGACCTCTATCTTGGTCTGGTCGGAAAATGCGATCGTGGATATATCGGTTGTCTTTTTCATCTGGTCTTGAAGTATTCGTCTACGGTCATCGGCTTCTTCTGTTCGGATGTCTGTTTCGGGAAGATGTGTGTCATGTGGTTCGGCATCCATTGGCGGACGTTACCCTTCCAGTCCCTGACGGGCACCTTCTTTCCTCCGTCCTTCCTGGTCCATCCCTGGGCGGTCTGCTCCTCTACGTAGTACTGGGCGAATCCTTCCGGATCTCTCATGCCCTTGTCCTTGACGTACTGGTAGACTTCCTCGACGGTGGGAGGCGTGAACGTCGTAGACGTGTTTTCTTTTTTAGGATACGAAGTATCCGTTTTTACTATATTACTTTTGGGTGTCAAACTGTCACCCCTTGGGATGACAATATTGCACCCCTTGGGATGACAATTCTTCGCCCCTTGGGATGACAATTTGTCACCGGAAGAATAGGCGATCATGACCTTCCCGCGGTTCGTCACCTCTTCACTTTTGATGAAGCCGGATTCGACGAGCCTATGCAGTGACCGCTGGGTGGATCTGACCGACATTCCCGCCATCTCCGCCAGGCCTTCATTGCCGCCGACGTAGTATCCCAACTGCTTCTGCGAGAAGTTGTGGATGATGGCGAATACGATCAGGTCGCTGCCCTTCAGACCGAGCACCCGCATCTCTTCCGTTATGGTGAAAAACCAGCCCATAGACTTACTTGATCAACAGGTGAGGATTCCGGACCAGCGCAGCAGCCGGCCATTCAGCGTTGCCTTCCTTGATGGTCGGGACCACGGCACCGTCCTGCTTCAGGTATTCCTTCAGCGCGGTCTTGTTGACCTTCATGTCCACGGTGATGTACGGCGGGAGATTGTCCTGCAGATCCATCAGACGCTGCTCGAAAGCGCCCAGGAGTTTCTCCTCCTCGCATACGACCGACTCGGGGCCGTTCGCCACGGTGACGGTGCAGTACTGCGCCTCGATCTTCTTGGTGCCGGACGTGAGCATGTAGTCCAGCAGATACTTCTTCAGGCCTTCCAGGGCGTTCGCCCGGGCCTTCTTCAGCGCCTGCAAGCGCTTGATCTCTTCAGCCAGCGCGGCGTCCTCGGCCTTCACCTTCGTCATCAGAGTCTTGATGCCGTCGGCCACCTCGACCTGGGACAGTTCGCTCGCCTCCAGTTTCTCCTCGATCTCCGGCGTGAGTTCTCCGCCGTTCTCCTCGAGTTCCTCGCTCACTTCGTAGAGCGTCTGATTCATGCGCCAGATGGCGCTCCCGATTTGCTTCTTCGTATCCATAGTGTTAGGGAGTTAGTTTTCAAACACGATTGCTGCGACGTCATCCAGGAACTTCTGCACCTGTTCCTCGCCGGCATTGGTGGCTTCGCGCCAGACGTCGATCATCTGCTTGCCCTTGTAGGTCTGCCCGGAAGCCGCTGCCTGTACGTACTGCTTGTACTTCTCCTCCGGCATCGGCTTGTAAGCCGGATTTGCCTCTTTCCGGGCCGCTGGAGCGACTTTCGTCTTCTGTGCGGGTTCGTCGTCGGCTTTCGCCTCCGCTTCGTTTTCGGGCAGGTCTTCGCCTGCGTAGATGTACAGGCCGAGTCCGTGACGCGCGGCGGCCTTGGTGAGGCTGCGCTGGATCGCCTTGTTCATGTCCATGCTGGTCACCCGCTCCAGCGGGATGCTGTTGTTCCGGTTGTCCATGACGGGCAGGTATTCGATGTGCTCGAGGCCTTCGATGGTCACGCCGGTCTTCACCCAGCAGGTCTTCCCGTCGTCGAAGTAGGGACGGCCGGCCTCGTTCTCGTAGATCTTGTAGAAGGCGTCAGGATAGCGCTTCTTGACTTCGGCCCATGCCCACGCCCAGGACAGGTACGTCAGGCCGTTCTTCTTCTCGGTGTGTTCGTTGCAGTTGACGCCGTTGAGCGTCTCGAACACGGACTTCTTCTTTGCTTCTGCCATGGCTATTTCTCTTTACGAAGGGTATAGAAGTAATGACCGGAGACGGCGCAGACGGCCATCCATCCGAAGGTCCATACAAACTGCTGGGCAGCGGTGTGTCCGCCATAGGCCAGCATGCAGAGGAACGAGATGCAGAACAGCGTTCCGGTGGTGATTCTCAAAAAGGGTTTCATATAGCGATTGATGTTAGAGATTTTTCAGTTCAGCCCTGGCGGCGTCATAGGTCTTGACCTTCAGGATCTCGGTGATGCTGTACCACCGGGTGCCGGCCCTTCCCTCCTCCACCCGGCAGGGGAAGATCCTGCCAGCGTTGACGGCGTCGAGGAACCACTTGCCGTAGATCCTGCCGGCCTTGCGCTGGGAGATCTCGCCGGCGGTCAGGCCGAGGTTGATCATGGCCTGCGCGGCACCCAGTTCGGTGGCGGTTGATATGAGTCTTTCCAGGGCGTCCATGGCTACGATATGCGGGTGATGGTATAGGACCGGTCAGCCTTGTTGCGGGAGGTGGTGTACTTGCGATTGAACGCGAAACCGAGGTCGGACGCATAGGAACGGATGGTCGTGTAACCATACCGATCCAGCGGGATCGTGATGCTCTGACCGACCTGAAGGTCGATTACCTGAGCGCGTAATGAGTTGGTGTTTTCCATTTCCTTTTGTGTAACTTGGCGGAGAGGTCGGGTTTCAATCCTCCCTCCCCAGGTGCCCCGGCTTGCCTGAACCGGGGCGAAGCATGAGAGAAACTAATTGATTGATGAGGAACGCCTCGCGGCGGTTTATTCTTCTACGTGCTGGATCAGCCAGAGGATCTCGTCATCGTTGAGGTCCCAGTTATTCTCAAAGCGCATCCTGATCGTATAGAGTTTCCCGTAGGCCTTCTCGAAAGCCTCGCGGACTTCCTTCTCATCCTCCAGGTCGATGTGTGTCTCGACGGCGTCCTGGACTGTCTGCATCTGCATGATCTTCTCGTCCCGGAGTTCGATCTGGGCCTTCAGCCTGTTGATCTCCTTCTGCATGTTGCTCATGTTCTCACGGGCTGCGTCCGTCTGATACTGCAAGTCGCGGACGGCGGCGCTGAGGCCGGTCGTGTTCTTTGCGAGTTGCTCGCAGTGTTCGACGATGTCATGGATAATCGGATTTCCCCAGTCGAGCGAAGTCAGTTTTATGTAGGCTTCGCAGAAGTCGTTCTTGGTCATCTCGCCGGCAGCCATGTAGAGCCGGTTCACATTGTCAAACAATTCGTCGGATACTGTCCGCTTGGTCAGGGTTTCAAATTCTTGCTTTGTCATGGTGTTAGAGTGTTTGATTTTTCCGTTATAATTCGTTCCTTTGTTGTAAGGTTTGTGCAAAGATACAACAAAAAATCGAATTTCCTACACTTTGAAGAAAAATTTTTAGGCAAATTCTGCATTTTGCCGTAGAACCACATAAAAACTCTACATCATGGAGACACAAAAAGAATACGTAAACAGGATCTATTGGCTTGCCACGCTGAAGGGCCTGTGCCGAAATCAGAAGGAGTTTGCCGATCTCCTGAGTGTGGACAGGTCCACGCTGAACGGCGCGATGAACGGCAGGGAACAAAACCTGACCGGACGATTCATAAAGAAGGTACAAGATTTCGCCGACGAGCATAACCTGGAGATCGCCGAGGAAGTGACGGAGCAGCCGCAGGAAGTCCTCGTTCCTCTTCTTCCCACAAGCGCACGCGCGGGCACGCTCGCGGACTTCGCGCAGACGGTGAACGACTACGAATGCGAGCGGATAATATCGCCTGTGAAGGGCGCGGACTACGCCGTACAGGTCACCGGCGACTCCATGGCTCCGGAATACGAGCCCGGATGCCAGGTGCTCATCAAGAAGATCTTCGAGGACCAGTTCGTCGAGTGGGGCAAGACCTACGTCCTCGACACGATGAACGGATCAGTGATCAAGAAGATCTTCCCGACCGAAGATCCGGCTGTCATCGAGTGCCGGTCCGTCAATCCCCAATACCCGCCCTTCCGCGTAAAGTGCGAGCACATTCACGGCTGGTACAGGGTTCTGATGATCCTGGCGCTGAAATAGCAGAGGGACGCATCACTGCGTCCCTCCTGCGCGTTACTTGATTGTTCTGAAAAATACCTGACAAAAAAGAGTGGGGAGCCGGTAGGCTGTCAGGCCATCCGGCCCACTGAAAAACTCTAAACACTATGAAGTCCGATTCCACGTCTCACGACGGAGCCCCGACATATATAAATCCCCGAACGTCGAAATTTGTAAACAAGGAAGACGCCCTGGAAGCAGAGCGCCTTCTCGACAATGCCATGCTGATGGCACAGCTCGTGGACTGGATCTTCACTCAGAAGTGGACGCACCCGGACTTGTTCCCAAGTTAAATTGAAAAACCAATTATATACTATGAAACGGATTTTATTACTCTTGTCCCTATTTTTTGTGATAGCATGCGAAAAGGAAGGGAAAGACCTCATTGTTGGGACCTGGGCCCTGGTAGATTATACCGTTATCGATACGAAGACCGGGAAAGAGGTCAGCGGTGGTACTGATGTCAAGACATGGATGTTCAATGATGCAGGATCAGCATATGTTAATGGAGGGACTCCATTGACTTACAAAATTAATGGTGATCATCTAACGATTACATATGTCAATACCGGAAACACGGTGAAATATGATATTGAGGAATTAACAAAGTCTACTCTCCGGGTCTACTGGCATTCTTCTTGGTACGATAACTGGTATAAATTCACAAGAATGAAAGAGTAAGGCCTGCCCTACCAGTTGAAAAGGTCCAGCACCTTCCTGTTCGCCTTGTCGACCAGATCCCACGCACGCTCGGCGTAGATGTCCGCCACGTCGAAGTCACCCTTGTGACCGAGGGCGTCGTCCACTGTCGCCTTCTCCACGCCGGAACGCCGGGCGAGAGTCGCCCAGGTGTGACGCGCAGCGTAGTACGTGAACACCGGAAGGCCCTGGTCCTCGCACCACTTCTTGACGAACCGGTTCACCCTCGCGTTCGCCATGTTCTTGTTCGGCCCGAGCCGGTGCAGCGCAGGTATCCACCATCCCTTCGGACCGTCCTGGAGCCTCGCAAGGTACGGCAGGGCCTCAGGCGGGATTGTCACGTGGATCTCCGCCTTGTCGGGCCTCCGGTCCCGCGTCTTCTGCCGGTTGTACACCCACACCGGTCCCACCTGGGTGGCTGCGTACAGGTCGGCCAGATTGGCCCCGCAGAGGCAGAATGACAGCACGAACAGGGAAAGGGCCTCGCCGAGTATCCCGGGTTCCTCCAGCGCCCCGGAAATGACCTTCTGCATGGCATCCTGCCCTATGCTCCGCTGGGCGTTCCCGGTCTCCACCTCCATCCGGACACGGAAGGACGGGGAACGCGGGATCAGGATCTCCCCGTCGTCATCGTTGTACATCTCCTTCGCCAGGTTAAACAGGAAGTTGAGACGCCCGACATGGCGCACCGCCGTGTTCCCCTTCAACTTCTCCTTGTCGCTGTCCACGTACTTCCCGATGGTCCGGACGTAGACGACCTTCGGCTGCTCGTCGACCCACGCGGCGAAGTCCGCGACCAGCCGGCTCGTGATGTCGTTCACATCCAGCTCGCGCTTCCCGAGGAAACGCTCCAACGCGTTGAGGGTCGCGGAGTATCCGCTCCTGGTTCCATCTGGCATGGCAGAGATCCGCGCCTCGGAGAATTGGAAGAAGTCGAGCCGGAACGATCCGGCCGTCAGGATCTCCTTTATCCTCCCGACCACCCAGTCGACGTCGCGGTCATCCAGGTCGAACGGCGAGATCCGCGCCAGGGCGTCGCGCATCTGCTTCAGGAGAGGCTCGCACTTGCGAAGTACCTCCGCACTCTTTATCCGCCCGGATCTGGTCAGGTCGGACGGCTGTGCGATGACGGTCGTGGGTATCCGGCGGGACTTGCCGGCGTGGTAGACCCGTATGTAGACGAGATAGGTGCCGTCCTTCCTCCGGGAGCCCTGGACGACGATCGGTTTCAGCGAGACCATAGTGTTTGCGAGTTTCTGACAAATATCGGACAAAAATCGCAGACATCAAAGGTCGAAAACCGTATGTCGATGCAGTGGTGGAGGCGGGGGAAAGGCTCAGGAAACGTGCCTCAGAGGCGTGCAGGCCTGATTATCGGGGTGAAGTTAGTGAGATACGCATTATTTTGCTAACAAATGCGCCTATTTATATAAAAATCAGCGTTTTAAGGTGTCATTTGTGGCCTTATTCCGTCAATTTCTGACAAATAACCGACCGATTCTGCAAAAAATGAGGGCTCCCGGCGTCGCCAGAAACCCTCCTCTCTAACATCACGACAGGCATAAAGCCTGACGACTGGGCAAAGATAGGAAATTATTGCTTAAGAGACAAGAATCACCCATATCTCCATATTACCGTCCGCATCCTTCGCAATTGCGGTGAGCCGTGTGCCGGATGCCGTACCAGCAGCCACGGATACCACGCCGGATGCGATGCTGATGGCCGTCTCGCTTGCGCGTGTTTCCCACGATGCCGCCGTAATGCAGGACGGGGTGAGGGTGGTCGTTCCTCCTGCCGCGACCGTTACGGGGTTGTAGTGGATGTAGCGGTCGATTCCGGCACCGAACCGGATGCAGGACAGGAGTGCATTGGTAGGATCAACAACGCAAGCATCCCACAGATCCTCCGTTGCCGTTCCCCCGGTGCGAGTGAACAACATCTCTCCCTCCGGCCAGGCAGAGGATGTCGGGTCGAAATTGACCGACTTG